>NZ_JBHWAB010000001.1:3405000-3705000 GCF_042688525.2 Haloimpatiens myeolchijeotgali | reverse complement strand
GAGGTAAACTTTTTAATTTTGCTTTTATGCCTCTTGTAGGGCTTTCAATGGGAGGAAGTGCTATAGTAGGGCAATGCTTAGGTAAAAAAAATATTGATAGGGCAAAAGAAACTTCTAAAAAAGCTAGTCTTATGGGGGCTATAACAATGCTAGTTGTAAGTGGTTTTGCTATTGCTTTTTCTAAATACATAATGAAAATATTTACTAATGATATAGAGGTAATATCAATAGGAGTACCTATGATAAGAATTTCTATATCAGGACTTATTGTGATAGCAATAGCTATGGGGTTTGGTACAGCTTTTTCAGGTTCTGGATATAATATACCATTTTTTGTTTCTAGTTTAATATCAAGATGGTTAGTTCAACTTCCAGTATTATTTTTAATAACTGTTATTTATAAAGTTAATATAAAATGGATATGGATTGTATTTTTAGTAGTTGATTTTATGGAATTTTTAGTACTTAGCATTTTCTACAAAAAAGGCAAGTGGAAGAAAAAAACAGTGTAATATTAATCATATAGATATTAGAGAATTTAAATTGTAACATATATGTAAAATTATTTACTAAATATTTAATATTTCATGTCAGAATGTTATAATAGGTTTATCAAAAATTACCACAATTAAGATATGTTTAGATATAAACCAAGTAATATAATATTTTCTAATTTACTATTGTTTATAATTAAATTTAAACGGCGTGAAAAAATATGTAAAATATATAAATTATAGTATGATTTATATATAATTTAAGTACAAAATATATAATTAATGGCGGTGAAATGTATGAAAAGTTACAAAAGATTGTTTGGAATTTTTACTTTTTTACTTTTCACTTTCATGTGTTCTCACAAGGCATCTGCTGTACCTGTAATTAAAAGGACATATGGAAATGATAGGTACAAAACGGCTATTGCTATAAGCCAAAAAAATTGGAACAAAGCAGATAATGTAATAATTGCATCAGGAAAAGATTTTCCAGATTCGCTGTGTTCAGCTCCTTTATCAAAGAAACTTAATGCACCAATAATTCTTATACAAAATACATTAACTAATAGTATAAAAAGCGAAATAAGAAGGTTAGGAGCAAAAAAGGTTTATATTATTGGAGGAACTGGTGTCATACCTAAAACTGTAGAATCACAAATACAAAGTATGAAATTAAAGTATGAAAGAATAGCAGGAAAAGATAGGTATGCTACATCTATAGCTATAGCTAATAAATTAGGAACGGTAAATAAAGTATTTGTAGCATTAGGGTTAAATTTCCCAGATGCTTTATCTGTAGGACCGATTGCTGGTAGGGACAATATACCTATAATTTTAGTTGAAAATAATAAAGTGCCTACTGATGCAAAAAATTATTTAAAAGGTAAGAGTATTACAAAATCTTATGTTATGGGTGGACCTAAAGTTATAAGTGAAGGTGTAACAAGAGGTATACCTAATAGTGAAAGAATATATGGGTCAGATAGATATGGAACTAATTATAAAGTATTACAAAAATTTTCGAATAACACTAATCTATCAACTGTTTACGTAGCAAGTGGTAAGAATTTTCCAGATGCATTAGCAGGTACAGCAATCGCTGTTAGGGGAGGACTTCCAATTGTTTTAGTAGATAAAAAAATGAATAATAATTCAGCAAACTTTTTGAAATCAAAATTGAATTCAAACTCTGTTATAAATGTTTTTGGAGGAACTGCAGTTGTGTCAAATGAGGCAGTAAAACCAATTGTAAGCAATAATTTAACTGTATGTATTGATCCAGGACATGGTGGAAGTGATTCAGGTTCTGTTGGAAGTAAAGGTACAAAGGAAAAAGATGTAGATTTAAATGTAGCATTAAAAGTTGGAAAGATTCTTTCAGATAGTGGAATTAAAGTTAAATATACAAGAAGTTCTGATAAGAGTGTTAGTAGTAGTGAGAGAAAGAAAATTGCAAATTCTAGTGATTTATCTGTAAGTATACATGTAAACTCATATACTAGTTCAAATGTAAATGGAGTAGAAACTTTTTATTTACAAGGTTCATCATCTTCACAAAAATTAGCGTCTGATATTCAGAATCAATTAGTAACATTAATTAATATGACTAATAGAGGTGCTAAGCAAGATACAAGACATGCTGAAGTTCAAACAACATGTCCAAGCACTCTAGTATTACTAGGTTTTATGACAAATGCTAATGATGAAAATAAATTAAGAAGTGTGGATTTTCAAAACAAAAGTGCCCAAGCTATAGCAAATGGTATATTGGAGTATGTTGGCAAAAGCCCTTCAATACCTAAAGTTACTATAACATCTATAAGTGATATTACTAAAACTGTTCAACAAGGTAGTACATATAGATTACCATCTACAGTTACAGCAACAATGAGTGATAACAGTCAGAGAACAGTAAATATTACATGGAATACATCAGTGGTGAATACAAGTAAAACAGGAACATATGTGTATGAAGGAACAGTTTACAATTATGGTAGAAAGGTTAGATTAACGTTAACAGTAACGCCTAAAGAATCTAAGCCAGATGATGGAAAAATAGTATTTTGTATAGATCCAGGTCATGGAGGATATGATACAGGAGCAATAGGACCTACAGGTATAAGAGAAAAAGATGTTACATTACCAGTAGGACTAAAAGTTGGACAAATATTATCACAAAATGGTATAAAGGTTGTATATACTAGAACAAGTGATAATGTTTCATGGCCTTCAAATGAACATGAAGACTTGGTTTCACGTGTTAATATAGCAGAAAATTCAGGTGCAGATTATTTCCTAAGTATACATTGTAATTCTTTTGGTAGACCTTCTGCTTATGGAACAGAAACTTATTATAATACATCTAACAATAGTGGAGGTGTAAGTCAAAAATTGGCTCAAGCTATACAAAATGAATTAGTTAAAGATCTTAATTCTTACAATAGGGGAGTAAAAACTGCAAATTATTATGTAAATAAATATGCTAGTTGTCCTTCTGTTTTAACTGAACTTGGATTTCTTAGTAATCCAGAGGAAGAAGCATTATTAAAAACATCAGAATATCAAACAAAATGTGCTAAAGCAATTGCTGATGCAATATTGAATTTTGTAAAAAAATAAATTTAACAACTATCCTAACTTTTAACAATAAAGGAAGGATAGTTGTTTTTTATTAACTTAACTCAATTTTCGTAGGTGAAAAACAACCGCTGCGGGAAATGATATATTGCTTAGACAGTATTTTTTACTGTGGAAGTTGAGTAACTTAACTTTCACAAGTAAAAATAGTGGCTATGAGAAAACTTTTAATATTTAGAATTCTGTGAAAAAATTAGTATAACTATGTAAAAGTATTGTGAAAAAACATATAAAATGCATAAATTATAGTGTATAATTTATGTATTATTTAAGTACAAAAGATGAAATGGTGGTGGTATGTATGAAAAATTACAAAAGATTTTTAGGGATTTTTACTTTCCTATTTTTAGCATTTATGTGTTCAAATAAGGTATTTGCTGCACCTAACATTGAAAGAATATATGGAAGTGATAGGTATAAAACGTCTATTGCTATAAGTCAAAAAAAATGGGGAAAAACAAATAGTGTAATATTGGCATCTGGCAATAGCTTTGCAGATTCCTTATGTGCAGCTCCTTTATCAAAAAAATTAGATGCACCAATAATTCTTGTACAAGATACATTGACAGAAGATGTGAAAAAAGAAATAAGAAGATTAGGAGCCAGCAAGGTTTATATTGTTGGAGGGACAGGTGTTATACCTACAACTACAGAATCACAAATTACAGGTATGGGATTACAGAAAGAAAGAATAGCAGGAAGAGATAGATATGCTACATCTATAGCTGTAGCTAACAAAATAGGTGGAAATAAATTATTTGTTGCATTAGGAGAAAATTTTCCCGATGCACTGTCTGTAGGTCCTGTTTCAGGAAGGGATATGATACCTATAGTGTTAGTTCAAAAAAATAGAATACCTACTGAGGTAACAAACTATTTAAGAGGTAAAAGTATTACCAAATCTTATATTGTTGGAGGAACTGGTGTTATAAGTTCAAATGTAATGAACGGATTTCCTAACAGTGAGAGAATATATGGTTCAGATAGGTATGAAACTAATTATAAAATATTGCAAAAGTTTTGGGGAAATAGTAGTATGCCAACTGCTTATGCTGCTAGTGGTAAACAATTTCCGGATGCACTCTCTGGTGCAGCTGCTGCAGCAAAACAAGGACTTCCTATTGTTTTAATTGGAGAAAGTATAAATAATAATATATCTAATTTTTTGATAACAAAAATGGGTTCTAACTATAGAATAAATGTTTTGGGTGGAAGTGCAGTAGTACCAGATAATGCTTTAAATCAAAAGTTGACAATATGCATTGATGCAGGACATGGTGGATATGATCCAGGAGCCATAGGACCTACAGGAATAAAGGAAAAAGATGTTACTTTATCAGTAGCATTAAAACTTGGAAAAATCCTGTCACAAAATGGTATAAGAATTGTATATACTAGAACTAGTGATAGTGTTTCATGGCCTTCAAATGTATCTGATGATTTAAGAAAACGTGTTGATATAGCAAAAAATGCAGGTGCAGATTATTTCCTAAGTATACATTGTAATTCTTTCTTTAGACCTTCTGCTTATGGAACAGAAACTTACTATAGTACATCTAATAATAGTGGAGGTATAAGTCAGAAATTGGCTCAAGCTATACAAAATGAATTAGTTAAAGATCTTAGTTCTTACAATAGAGGAGTAAAAACTGCAAATTATTATGTAAATAAATATGCTAGTTGTCCTTCTGTTTTAACTGAACTTGGATTTATTAGTAATCCAAATGAAGAGGCATTATTAAAAACAGCAGAATATCAAACAAAATGCGCTAAAGCAATTGCTGATGCAATATTGAATTTTGTAAAAAAATAAATTTAACAACTATCCTAACTTTTAATGTAAAGATAAGGATAGTTGTTTTTTACTTAATACAACAATTTATTGAACAGTATACATACCGTGGTTTATCATATAATTTGAAATATGTTCTCCATGTTGCTGCTCTTCTTTTTGTATGTGATTTAGAACATCACGAGCATTAGAATCTTTAAATTCAAAGATAGAAGTATCATATGTATTTGATACATATTTTTCTGTCATTAATAAATCTTCACATAATTTTTCATCAGTTTGATTTACCATACCAGCTTGTTGTACATTTTGTGGTTGATTGTTCATTTGATTTTGATTATTTTGAGATGATTGTTGATTTTGATTTAAGTCAGGAATTTGTCCATTTAACATTTGATTTATTGAATTTAGATGTTCTTGTTCTTGAGAAGCATGATTTAAAAACATTTGTTTTAATTCAGCATCACTAGCTTCATGTGCAAAATTAGTATATTTTTCGATACATAATTGTTCATGAGTTTTTTGATCCTCTAAGAGCATTCTTTCTTTTTGTGATAAGTTTAAATTCATATAATTTATCATTACAGAGTGAAAGTATTTTTTCACATTAAATTTTCTGTAATGAATCCTCCTTTCTATTTATATACTTAATTTTTCAAGATATATATAGTTATGTTATACAATAATAAATATTTTATTCGTATGAAAATTAGAGGAATTGATATAATATATTTTATAAAAAATAAATTTACACCTTGATTGACAATAAAATTTTGATATAATATAATAATAGAAACTTAAAATATAAAACATAATAATTGTTTAAAAAAACAGTGATTAGGAAGAGTACTACACTTAAATCCTTAAAGAGAGCTAGGGAGGGTGGAAACCTGGTAGGTAAGAGTTTAGGAAAATCACCTATGAGTTGAAGGCTGAAATTATAAAGTAAGTCTATTCGTAATTCTGCGTTAAAGAATAGAGTATTTCACATGAAATATATAAATTATAAGTTTGTATATTTGATTGCAGTACTTGAAATTTCTACTAAGTATTAGGTGGTACAACGAAAATATAACTTCGTCCTATTAAGGGCGGAGTTTTTTTATTTAATTAAGATAATACATTAAATACTGAAATTATGAATTAAAAATTAAGATTATGAGGAAAGGAGTTTGAGTTATGTATAAAAAGGTTGATGCTTCAAGAAGTTTTGTAGATATGGAAAAAGATATATTAAAACTTTGGGAAGAAAAAGATATTGTTAAAAAGAATTTTGATTTAAATCAAGATGGTGAATATTTTACTTTTTATGATGGACCACCAACAGCAAATGGAAAACCACATGTAGGACACGTTTTGACAAGAGTTATGAAGGACTTAATTCCAAGATATAAGGTTATGAAAGGATATAAAGTTCTAAGAAAAGCAGGTTGGGATACTCATGGACTTCCTGTTGAATTAGAAATAGAAAAACAGCTTGGTATATCAGGAAAAGATAAAATTGAAAATTATGGAGTTGAAAAGTTTACAAAGAAATGTAAGGAAAGTGTATTTAAATATACAGATATGTGGAAAAAGATGTCCGAGGGAATAGGATATTGGGTTGACATGGATAACCCATATGTAACATATCATGACAATTATATAGAATCAGTATGGTGGGCATTAAAGACACTATGGGATAAAGAACTTTTATATAAAGGTCATAAAATAGTTCCGTATTGCCCAAGATGTGGTACTGCATTATCTCAACATGAAGTTGCTCAAGGATATAAAGACGTAAAAGAAGCAACAGCTTTTGTTAAATTTAAAATAAAAGGAGAACAAAATAAATACTTTTTGGCTTGGACAACAACTCCTTGGACATTACCAAGTAATGTAGCCTTAGCAGTAAATAAATCATATGATTATGTTGAAGTAGAACAAAATGGAGAATATTTAGTACTTGCAAAAGGATTATTAAGTGTTCTTGAAGATTCTGAATACACTGTAGTAAAAGAATTTAAAGGTGAAGAATTATTAGGAAAAGAATATGAACAATTATTCAAATTTGAAACTCCAGAAAAGAAAGCTTTTTATATAGTACATGGAGATTTTGTAACATTAACTGATGGTACAGGAATAGTTCATATTGCACCAGCTTATGGGGAAGACGATAATCTTTTAGGTAAAAAGAATGATCTTCCATTAATAAATTTAGTCGATGGAGAAGGTAAGTTTGTAGATGCAGTAGAACCATGGAAAGGTATGTTTGTTAAGAAAGCAGATTCTAAAATACTTGCATATATGCAAGAAAATGGAACTCTTTATAAATCAGAAAAATTTACTCACTCATATCCACATTGTTGGAGATGTGATACTCCACTTTTATACTATCCAAAAGATAGTTGGTTTGTTAGAATGACAAAACTTAGAGATAAACTTCTTGAAAATAACAACAAGATAAATTGGTATCCAGATAACATAAGAACAGGAAGATTTGGTAAGTTCCTTGAAAATGTTATTGATTGGGGTATATCAAGAGATAGATACTGGGGAACTCCACTTCCAATATGGGAATGCGAGTGTGGACATAGAGAATGTATAGGAAGTAGAAAAGAGCTTGAAGAAAAAGGTATAAATGTACCTGAAAATATAGAATTTCATAAGCCATATATAGATAATGTTAAACTTACTTGTCCACATTGTGGAAAACAAATGACAAGAACTTCAGAAGTTATTGATTGTTGGTTTGATTCAGGGTCAATGCCTTTTGCACAACATCATTATCCATTTGAAAATAAAGAAGTGTTTGAGAAAAATTTCCCAGCACAATTTATTTCAGAAGCAGTAGACCAAACAAGAGGATGGTTCTACACATTACTAGCAATTTCAACTGGTATTTTTGATACTAATCCATTTGAAAATTGTATTGTGTTAGGTCATGTTCTTGATAAACATGGATTAAAGATGTCAAAACATAAAGGAAATGTTGTAGATCCATTTGATGTAATAGAAACTCAAGGTGCAGATGCTACAAGATGGCATTTTTATACTTCAAGTGCACCATGGCTTCCAACAAGATTCTCAAAGGATGATGTTAAAGAAGTTCAAAGAAAATTCTTGAGTACATTATGGAATGTATATTCTTTCTATGTGTTATATGCTGACATTGATAAGTTTAATCCACTTGAATACAAAGATTTTGTATCAGAAAATGTAATGGATAAATGGATAATGTCAAGATTAAATTCATTAATTAAGAATGTTGAAGAAAATCTTGATGGTTATAGAATAACTCAAGCTGCATTAGCTATACAAGAATTTGTTGATGAACTTTCTAACTGGTATGTAAGAAGAAATAGATCAAGATATTGGACTACAGAACTTACTGATGATAAAATTGGTGCATATGTAACGCTTTATAGAGTATTGGTTACATTATCAAAAGTATCAGTACCATTTATACCATTTATATCAGAAGAAATTTATCAAAACTTAGTTGTTAATTTAGACAAAGAAGCAATAGAAAGTATTCATTTATGTAAATGGCCAAAATATAATACTGATCTTATAAATGAAGGACTTGAAAAAGAAATGGGTATTGCTTCTAAGATAGTTAAACTTGGAAGAAGTGCAAGAAATGGAGCTAATATTAAAAATAGACAGCCACTTTCACAAATGCTTGTTTCAACTAAGGCTCTGCCAGAGTATTATGGAGATATAATAAAAGATGAGCTTAACATTAAAGAAGTTGTATTTGGAGCAGATTTATCTAAATATGTTAACTTTGAAATAAAACCTAATTTACCTGTGCTTGGAAGAACTTATGGTAAATTAATACCAAAAATAAGAAAAGCATTAAGTGAAATGAATCAAATGGAACTTGCTCAAAAGATTAAAACTGGTGAGGTAGTTACAGCAGATATAGAAGGTACAGAAATAGAATTTAACGATAAGAATTTACTTGTAACAATGCAAGGTCTTGGAGAATATGCATTTGCTGGAGAAGGGGAATTAGGAGTAGTTCTTGATACAACTATTACTGAAAAATTAAGAGAAGAAGGTCATTTAAGAGAGATCTTAAGTAAAGTTCAAAACATGAGAAAAGAAAGTGGATTTGAAGTAGCAGATAAAATAAAATTATATGTTAGTGGAAGTGAAATTATTAAAAATGTAATTAAAAAATTCCAAGATAACATTAAGAAAGAAACTCTTGCTTTAGAAATTATATATGATGCAGAGGTTCAATACAATGAAGTTAAGATAAATGGTGAAAAACTAAACATGGCTGTTGAAGTTGTTAAATAATTAGTTTAATAAAGCATGTAATCTGCTAAAATAGATTACATGCTTTTCCTGTATGAATTATAAGTTTATTCAACTTTCGCAGGTGAAAAATAGCCGCTACGCTAAACAGTGTTTTTTTACTGCGAAAGTTGAAAAGTTTAATAATAGAATTTGCTTTGATAATAGGAAGGAATAAGCAAAGGAGATAATCATGGGTAGGTTTATAGTAATAGTAATAGATGGACTAGGGGTTGGAGCTATGGATGATGTTTATACAACAAGAAGAGAAGATATAGGCTCTAATACTTTTAGACATATTGTAGAAGAAAATAATTATTTAAAATTAAATAATTTAGAAAAAATGGGAATAATGAATGTTATTGATTATGAAACTTGTGTAATGAAAAAAAGTTTAAATTGTACTTATGGAATTAGTGCGTTAGAATACCAAGGTGCAGATTCTTTTTTAGGTCATCAAGAGATTGTTGCATTAAATAGCTCTTCAAAATTTAAAGAAGCTTTTAATGAACATATAGATGAGATATATAAGGAATTAAAAAGTAAAAAATATAAAGTAATGTATAAAGGAGATAAATTAAAAGTTTTATTAGTTGAAGATGCTATTATAATAGGAGATAGTATAGAAGGTGACTTAGGAAAAATATATAGTGTTACAGGAGATTTAAATAGGATAAGTTATGAGCAAATTTTAAAAGTGGGTAAAATAATAAGAAATAAGGTTAAAGTTCCTAGAGTAGTTGTAAATGGGTGTCTTGTAAATTTTGAGGAAATGGTAAACTCGATAAAAGAAGTAAATGGTAAATGTGTGGGTATAAATGCTGCTCAATGTGGAGTTTATAAAAGAGGATATAAGACTATGAATCTGATTAGTAATGAGAATTGTGATAATCAGATTTGCAGTATACTAGGAAAAAAACAAATTCTTGTAACTTTAATAGGAAAAGCTGCAGAAATAATAAATAATCCATATGGAAAAAGCATTTTAGCAAAGGACACAGAGAAAGTTTTAAAACTAACTATAGAAGAGATGCAGAAAAACCAAAAAATATTTATATTAAGTAATGTACAAGGAACGGATTTAGCGGGGCATTTACAAGATTCTAAAAAATATGCAAATGAGTTAAGTATAGTAGATAAACATTTAGGGAAAATTATAAACGTAATGGATAATGAAGATATATTATTAGTTATAGGTGATCATGGTAATGATCCTACTATAGGTCATAATAAACATACTAGAGAATATGTTCCTGTTCTTGTATTTGGCAAACAAATACAAAAAGGATTTATAGGTGAATTTTCAACATTATCCGATATTGGAATTACTGTATTAGAATATTTTAAAGTTGAAAACATAGATAAAAATAAATCTTTTTTAAGAAAACTTATAAAATAATTATAAATTTTGGAAAATAAAATAAGAAATTATTAAATTTGTCTTGTAAAGAATAGTAAGCTTGAGGTATAATTATTGGAAGAAAGTATATAGGAGTTGATGAATGTGGCAGCTTCAATAAAAGATGTGGCTAAAGAAGCAGGTGTATCAATTGCAACTGTATCAAGAGTATTAAATAATATAGATGTAGTTAATGAAGAAACAAAGAAGAAAGTATTAGAGGCTATTAAAAAATTACAGTATAGACCTAATATAGTTGCTAGAAGTCTTAAAACTCAAAGAACAAGTACAATAGGAATGATTATTCCTGATATATCTAGTCAATTTTATCCTGAAATAGTAAGAGGAGCAGAAGACGTAGCAAATATATATAATTATAATATAATGTTATGTAATACGGATTTAGATTTAGATAAAGAAATGGAATATTTAAAAGTACTTAGAGAAAAAATGGTTGATGGTATTTTGTATATGAGTAATTCACTTCAACCTAAAATTGTAGAACTTATAGAACAGTTACAAATTCCAATGGTACTAATAGAAAATATTGATGACCAAAAGAAATTCCCAAGTGTAACAATTGATAACGAAAGTGCAGCATATGATGCTGTAAATTATTTAGTACAAAAAGGAAACAAAAAAATAGCTTATATAGGTCATAAAAATAATGAAGGAAATGTTAATTCTTTTAGATATTTAGGATATAAAAAAGCTCTAAAAGAAAATAACATGAAGTTAGATGAAGATTTAATTTACTGTGAAGGTTTAAAAGTCGAGGATGGGTATAAAGGAATAATTAAAATAATTGAAAAACAGAAGATAGATGCTGTTTTTTGTGGTAGTGATGAATGTGCTATGGGTGCAATAAATGCTTTAAGAGAAAGAAACATAAAAGTACCAGAAGATATTGATGTAGTTGGATTTAATGATGTTTATGAAGCGTCAGTATTTTATCCAAAATTAACAACTATTGCTCAACCTATGTATGATATGGGATCTGTAGGTATGAGAATGTTAATTAAAATAATAAATAAACAAAAATTAGGGCAAAGTCACTACATATTACCATACCAGTTAGTAGAAAGAGATTCTTGTAAAAAATAAACTAAATAGTTTTACTAAAAATTAAAAGAGAAGTGGAAACTTCTCTTTTAATTATGGAATAATTTATATTTATATGTAATATGTAAATTTTTATGTTAATATATATTGTGTTAAAATCTTAGTAAGGAGATAAGAAATGGATAATAAGCCAGCAGCTATTATTTTTATGATTTTATCAGCATTTTCATTTGCGTTGATGTCATTATTTGTAAAAATCGCAGGTGATATACCAATGTTTGAAAGGATATTTTATACTAATGTAATAAGTTTAATAGGTACATTTTTTATAATACGTAAGAAAAAGAAAAGATTATTTGGAATGAAGGAAAATCAAAAATACTTATTTTTTAGATGTTTATTTGGATATTTAGCACTTGTGACAAATTTTTATGCTATTAACAATTTATATTTAGCAGATTCAGCTATGTTAAACAAATTATCGCCTTTTTTCGTAAGTATATTTGCATATATTTTTTTAAAGGAAAAAATGACTAAGTTACAAAATAGTCTACTTATAGTTGTTTTTATTGGAGCTATATTTATTATTAAGCCAGAATTTGGGTTTGGCATGTTGCCTGCTCTTTCAGGAGTAGTATCTGCTTTATTTTCTGGTGCAGCATATACTCTTTTAAGATTTTTAGGTGATAAAGAAGATTATTCTACCATATTATTTTATTTTTCTGTAATATCAATCATAGGGTCGTTTCCTATAATGATTATGAATTATCACAAATTAACTTATGGACAAATTGTATTAGTTATAGCAATGGGATTATTTTGGCTGGGTGGACAAGTTTTTATGACACTTGCATATAAATATGCACCAGCAGGAGAAATATCTATATATAATTATTCTAATATAATATTTTCTGCAATATTAGGATATTTTATGTGGAAAGAAGTTCCTGATTTGTTGAGTTTTATAGGAGGATTTCTTATAATATTATGTGGAGTAATTAATTTTATTCATAGTAGAAAATTAATTAATTAAAGATATTTTAAGATGTTTTTAAGATATTCTTAAGTTTTATAGGTTATTATAATATTATATTAAAGGAGTAATAAAAATGGATAATAAACCCAAAGCAGTAGCGCTTATGTTAGCATCAGCTTTATTTTTTGCTTTTATGGGAGCTATGGTAAAAAAAGCAGGAAATTTACCAGTGTTTGAAAAAGTATTTTTTAGAAATTTAATTAGTTTAATAGTAGCATTTAGTGTTGTAAGGAAAAGTGGATCAAAGATGTTTGGTAAAAAAGAAAATCAAGGATATTTACTTGCAAGGTCTTTAATGGGACTTTTAGGGGTTATTTTATATTTTTATGCTATAAGTAATATGTATTTAGCAGATTCAGCTATGTTAAATAAATTATCACCTTTTTTTGTAACATTATTTGCTTGCTTGTTTTTAAAGGAAAAATTATCTAAAATTCAAATTCCAGCACTTATAGTGGTTTTTATAGCAGTACTTTTGATAATAAAACCTAGATTTGATTTTTCCATAGTGCCAGCATTAGCAGGATTTATATCAGCAGTTTTTGCTGGAGCTGCTTATACATTAGTTAGGTTTTTGAAGGATAAAGAAGAGCCATCTACAGTAGTATTTTATTTTTCATTTGTTTCTGTAGTTGGAATGTTACCCCTTATGCTTTTGAATTTTAAAGTACCAACGGTTATGCAACTTGTATATTTATTAAGTACGGGCGTATTTGCTGCATTTGCTCAGTTTTCACTTACAATAGCTTATAAATATGCTCCCGCTTCAGAAATAGCTATATATAATTATTCTAATATAATATTTTCAGCAATTATAGGGTTTTTCATATGGAATGAAATACCGGATAAAATGAGTATAGTTGGGGGAATAATAATTATTGTTACTGCGATGTTAGTATATTTATATAATAAAAATATTGATTGTAAAGATAAACAATAGAATATAAAATGATAAATTTAGGTAAAAGGAAGTGTTAGGTTATGAACCAAAGGATAAACGCTAATACTTTTATAAATGTTGTTGATGCTATAGGTATACTTATGCTTATGCTATTATTAATAATATTTGTATATTGTAAAAATTTTATGTTTAAGCCAATAAAGAAAATAAAAACATTAATAAGAGAAAATACAGCAGCATAAAGAATATAAGTAGCATTAATACAAAAATATTGACCAGATGTTAGTATAATATATACACTAGCTTTCTGGTCAGTTATAAAAGTATGAATTATTATATTTTATATAAATTTTAAATTCCAGATATAGATATATTAACTAATTTTATGGTTTTTGGACCTATAAAATCATTATCTTTTTGAAGTTCTTTAGAAAAATACATTTCATTTTGAATATCTTGTATATTCCCTGAAATAGAACCACCAGTTATAGGAATTGTATTATTTCCATCGAAGAACCATCCAAGTCTTATTTCACCTCCAAAATCACCTGTTAAAGAATTTAATTGAAAATCAGAGAATGATACTAGTTCTACATAAGGTGATTTTTTTAGTTCACATATAGATTGTGATCCGCCTTCAATTTCAATATTACCAATATTACCAGTAGGTTCAACATTTATATAATAACTGTGACGTACATCACCATAATATTGTTTTAAAACACCTTTCTCAAATAATTTTACAGGTGATAGTGGGTAACCATCATCATCGTAAGGAATAGAATTTGTTGAGTTTTTCATACAAGGATCTAAAGTTATATTTAGTAAGTCACCTTTTATATTATTACCTTGAATATTTTCACCTACTTTTAAATTAGAAATACCATCATAAACAGCTTGAGTATTTGATTTAGTTAAATAAAAATTAAGCATTGTTTTAACAGGTGAACCAGTTAATAAAACGGTGTATTTTCCAGATTTAACAGTTGTATTTGATAATGCTCTTTCTTTGCTTAATTTAATAAGTTTATCAATCTCATTAGATATCATACTTGGATCAAACTCAGAGAATTTTATGTTTTTATAAAGTTCAATTTCTCCTTTTTGTTCCTTCCAATTTACAATAATTTCCAATTCTCCTTTATATTTTTCGTATGAAACATCTATACCTTCAGAATTAATGATATGAGTAAATATTTTGTTTAAAAATAATTCTGCTGAATTTATATAACCATTTTTATACTTGTCATTTTTAAATATAGCTTCTGTTAGCTCAGGTAACCAATCTGACAGTGCTTTTGATGAAAAGTTTGATTTTTGTAAATCTATTTTTGATGTTATAGGTTTTGGTAATGGATAAAAACTATTTTTAACAAAACTTGATGAAAAAGCAGAGTCATTAATTATTTCATTAATTTCTTCCTTATCCATAGTAGGGTATATATTACATGTAGAAGATCCTCTATATTTTTCACCATCTTCTTCAAAATCTTTAAATAAAGTAACTTTATAATAGTGAACTTTTTTACTTCTATTCATATCCATTTCTTTTTTTATGAAGAAAAGCTCACTAGATTCAGTTATAGTTTCTATTATTTTATATGCACTTATATTTTTATTATGTTTTATAATATTTTTAATTAAATCTAACATTATCCTAACCTCACTTTCGCTTTGATATAAGGACCACCACAGGAAACTTTAACATATTCTTTATATCCTTTTCCACAAGCGCCACTGCCTTCAAGTTCTACTTCTTTAGAAACCATAGAAATTGATTTTAAAAGATCAGGAACATAACCTGTAAGTACTATTGGAGATACAATTTTACCAGTTAATTTACCATCCTTGATTTCGCGTCCTACATTAACCATACATTGAATTCCCCAATTTTTAGGATCTTCCATACCACTTGATGGGCACTCAAGTAAGTATCCATATTTAATAGAAGATATCATATCTTCTAAATCGTCATTTCCAGATTCAAAAAATGTGTTTGTCATTCTTGTATAAGCTTTTCTTTCAAAAGATTCTCTTTTTCCATTACCAGTAGGATTAATGCCTAATCTTAGAGCAGATAATGCATCACACATTCCAGTTTTGAGAATACCATCATCTATAATAGTAGTATCACTTCCCAAAACACCTTCGTCATCAAATAAGTAAGAAGAAACATGTTTTGCAGCTGCTGCACCATCGTGCATAGTTACAAGATTAGAAGCTACAGGCTTGTTTATATATTCTTTTGCTTTAGCTCGATTTTTAACAAACATGTCCATTTCTACTCCATGACCAAAAGCTTCGTGAGCTATTAAACCAGAAACACTAGGATCACATATAACATCGTATTCACCAGATTCAATTCTTTTAGCGTCTAAAAGTTTTATATTATTAGATGCAACTTCTTGTATAAATTGTTCAATTTCATCTAGAAGTTCTAATCCTTTAAGTCCGGAACTACTTTTAAAGAATACTTTAGTATTGTTATCTTTTCTAGCTATACTTACAATATATCCTTCACTCCATACATATGATTGTTCTAAATCTTTATTATTTGATATGAATATTTTAGATACATGAACATTTTGAAGAATGACTCTAAAATCAACTAATAAATCAGAATAAGATAAGCCTTTATCTTTTATTTTTATCATTTTATTTAGAATATCTTTATCTGATAATGTAGATTTATCTAATTGTATTTCTCCTATGAAATTTTTGGTAAGTTTTTCTTCATCAATAATTGGATAAGAAGCTATTGGTGAGGATAATGACTTCAAGTTATTTAGTTCATTTTTAATTTTATATTTTATATCATTTGTAAAATTTTCAATGTCACTTTCATTAATTTCATTAAAAGAAAATTCAGAGTAATTAATACCATTATGAATTCTTAAAACAAACCCTCTTTCATTCCAAAATGAATCATTCAAGTCAATACCTGTTTTTTTTACTGCATAGCTTTTACCTTTCACATCAGTACCTAGTATAGATACATATTTATATTCTTTTGAAAGGATTGAAACTAATTTTTTTAATATAGGTTTAGTGTTGACTAAAAATTTAGACATAGATGTTTTCATCAATTGTACCCCCTTTTTATTGAAATGTATTTAACTATAATTTAACATCAATCCAATAATAAAACAATAATATTTGAAAAATTTAGAAATATCAAATTTGTTTTTTAGAAATAAAATATAGCAAAATTTTTTGTTTTTATGTAAAATGTGATTTAATTATATTTGATAATATTTATAAAATTGATTTGATTTTTAATGTTTGCTAAGCTAATATTATGAAAGTTAGTAGAATAACAAGTGAATTTAATTCAGAAAATAGTTATTAGATTAATTTAAAAGGGGGATTAAATTTGATTCACGGAGGAGATATTTATACAAATGGAATATTAAAAGGAAGGGAGCTTATTGATTTTAGTTCTAACATAAATCCTTTAGGAATTCCTAAATCTTTCATAAATCATATAAATGAAGCAGTTGAAAGTACTACTAAGTATCCAGATATAAAATACAGGCAAGCTATTGAAAGTTTAAAAGAATATACAAAAATTTCAAAGGATTATTTTGTACTTGGAAATGGAGCTGCGGAAGTTATAGATTTAGTCATTAGTTGTTTTAAAAAGATACTTATAGTAGTACCATCATTTGTAGAATATGAAATAGATGCAAAAAAGTATGATTGTAATATAGAATATTCTTATTTAAGAAAAGAAGATAAAAGCTATGATTATGAGGATATATTATACAAATTAAAAGACAACCAAGCAGTTATAATAGGAAATCCTAACAATCCAAATGGGGGTATAATTGATAAAAATAAGTTCAAAAACATATTAGAATTTTGTGAGAAGAGAAATAAGGTAGTTATTGTAGATGAAGCTTTTATTGAGTTTACTGGAGATATTAATGAAAGTTACATAAATGAGGTAGAAAATTATAAATGTCTATTTATAATACGTGCATTGACTAAATTTTTTGGAATGCCTGGTATTAGATTTGGGTATGGTATAAGTAAAAATATTGAATTGCTAAATAAGATAAAATCAAAACAAAATCCTTGGAATATAAATTGTTTTGCAGAAATGGCAGTTAAATATGTTTTAAAAGATAAGGAGTATATACAAAATTCATTGAAATGGATAAAAGAGGAAAGAAGATTTTTATCTAAAAAAATAAAAGAGATTAGTTTTATAGATAAAGTTTATGAAACTAATGGGAATTATATTTTAGTAAAATTAAAAGGAATAAATTGTATAGAATTATATGATTGTTGTTTACAAAAAGGAATTCTTATTCGTAAAGCAGATAATTACGTAGGACTTGATGAAACATATGTAAGATTTGCCATTAAAGATAGGAAAACCAATGAAAAACTGGTTAAAGTATTAAAAAAAGTCTATTAAAATTGAAATAAATGTATTATAATGAAAAATGAAAAAGGAATTTGAAGTTTAAAGAGTAATAGAATAGAAATCATAACCACAATTGAATATTTTTATTAATTTAGGTGCCATTTAGTTATAAAAATGGGTAAAAGGGAATGTGGTGAAAGGCCACAACAGCCCCCGCTACTGTAATAGTGGACAACTCTCAAATCCACTGGTTTAATAAACCGGGAAGGAGAGGGAAGAATGAAGCTTAAGTCAGGAGACCTACCTAGATATTATTACAAGACTTTCGGAGGGAAGGTATTTTTGGAATAAAAGTTACATGATTTCAACAGTAGCATCCTAAGGGGCTACTGTTATTTATTTTACAATAAATTGTATTTATGAATAAAAATTACAATATCGTGAATGGAGATTATGAAATGAAAGACAAAAGATTTATATTAACTTTTGTTGTATTATTGATTATTTTAGTATTTTTGAGTGTATTTGCACTTGGTAGTGGAAAAGTGAATTTATTTAATTTAAATGATACTGATATAAGTTCATTAATATTATTTAAGGTAAGGTTGCCGAGAATACTTTTAGCAATATTCACAGGAGCTGCGTTGTCAGTTAGTGGGGCAATTTTACAAAGTTTATTAAATAATCCTTTAGCAGATTCTTATACTTTAGGAATTTCTTCAGGAGCTGCTTTTGGTGCTTGTTTGGCAATATATATAAATATTACATTTCAAACTAATATATTAATTCAACCTATGGCAGTTATATTTTCAATATTAGTATTGATTTTAGTATTATGGTTATCTAAGGCAAGAGAAATTATGACAACTACTAGTTTAGTGTTAGCAGGAATTATTGTAGGGTCTGTATGTCAAGCAGGAGTTAGTTTCTTAAAAGCTATATCTGAAGAAAATTCAGTGGCAATAATATATTGGCTTATGGGAAATTTAGGTTCTAAAAGTATGAAACAAACTTTAATATTAGGTTTAGTTATATTTATTGGTATATTAATTTGTATAAGGTATTCAAAGGAATTAAATATAATGAGTTTAGGAAGGCGAGAAGCAATAGTTGTAGGTGTGGATTATGATAAAATATATAAGGTGCTTTTGATAAATTGTACATTGATGACAGCATTTTGTGTATCTCTTTGTGGAATAATTGGATTTGTTGGATTGATAGTACCACATTTAACTAGATTAGTAGTAGGAGCTGATAATAAAAAAATTATACCTATATGTAGTATTTTAGGAGCAGTACTTTTACTAGGAGCAGATACTGTTACAAGAAGTCTGTTGACTCATGAGTTACCAGTTGGGATTATAACTACTATGCTTGGAGGACCATTCTTTTGCTATATTTTTATTACTAAAAAATATGATAATTAGATATGTTATTAGTTGTTTTAAGGTTTTAAAACTGGGGGAAGAGTATGTTAATAATACAAGATGTGAGTGTTGAATTAAGTAAACATGAAATATTAAAAAAAATGAATTTATGTTTTAAAAAAGGAAATTTATATGGAATAATAGGACCTAATGGTGCAGGAAAAAGTACGTTACTTTCAACTATAGCTAATATAACAAGTATTAGTAAAGGAAAAATTTTGATAAATAATAAGGATATTAATGAATATTCTACATTAGAATTAGCTAAACATATTTCCCTAATGAGTCAAAACTTTACATTGAAATTTCCTTATACTGTAGAACAAATAGTAGCTATGGGAAGATATCCTTATGGTAAAGGGTATTTAAATAAAGAAGATATGAAAAAAATAAAATTATCTATAGAAGAATCAGAGTTAGAAAAGTTACAGTGTAGAAAAGTAACAAAACTCAGTGGGGGAGAAAAACAAAGAGTTTTATTTGCAAAAACTTTATGTCAAGATACAGACATTATACTTATAGATGAAGGTTTTAGTAATGCAGATATTTATTATCAAGCAAAATTTATAAAATTATTAAAACAAAAAGTGAAACAGGAAAATAAACTGATAATATTAATAATACATGATTTATCTATGGCAAGAAAATATTGTGATGAAATTCTAATTTTAAAAAATGGTACAGTGTACGATTTTGGTAAAAGTGAAGAAGTGCTTAATGATGAGTCATTATTTAAAGTATTTAATGTAAAGGGAAAATTTAAAGGAAATGCTTTGGAGATAGTTTGAATGTTATTAATTTGACTTTTACAGGTTAAAAATATCCGCTACGGGAAATGATATCTTGCTCAGAAACTTTTCACTTCAGTAACAAGTTCTAAGCTTTACTCATATTGAAAAAAGATTTTTTAATTAATATTCCGTAGGAATCAGTAATTAAAAAATGACTTTTTTCAAATTCGTAAAGCTAATAACTTGTAAAATTTGTTCAAATGTTTCTTACGCAATATATCATTTACCTTCGCTAGACAGTATTTTTTTAATGAGAAAGTTGAGTTAAATATCTTAAAAGTTGGTTTACTAAAAAAGTAGATTTGATAACATAAAAAAGACCTGCCTTTAAGATATAACATAAAGCAGGGAAAGTTAATTAATAAGTTATGGGTTATTGAATTGAGAGTTGTAAACAAATTTGTTAAATCGCGAAAAATGTAAGTTCTAAAATTATTAAAGAAACAAATATAGTACCGAAAAAGGAAACTATATCAAAATGCTTTTTCATAAATTAACCACATCCTTATGATTCTTTTGTTATTTTAATTATACAAATATTAGTATAATTAAAGGTTAAAAAAAGGTTACAAATATTAAAATTATTATGTAATTAATTTAGATAAATAAAAAAAATAATCAACAGCAGGTGATAGATATGGATATTGTTTATTTTAATGTAATAGATATATGTATAGCTGTAATAATTGATTGGATAGTTGGAGATCCTTATTGGTTTCCTCATCCTATAATTTATATAGGTAAATTTATTAAGTTTTTAGAAAAAAAGTTTAGAAGTGTGAGCAAAGAAGAAAAAAACTTAAAGGTATATGGTGGATTTATAGTTATAATTGTAGCATTTACCAGTTTTATAGTGCCATATTTGACTTTAAAAATATCAAATGTAATACCTATAGTTTATCATGTAGTAAATGTAATAATTATTTGGACAACCATCGCATGTAAATGTTTAAAACAAGAAGCAAAAAAGGTATATACTTCTTTAGAAAATAATGACATTGAGGATGCAAGAATAAAGCTTTCATATATAGTAGGTAGAGAAACAAAAAGTCTTTCTAAAGATGAAATTATAAGAGCAGATGTTGAAACAGTAGCTGAAAATGCATCTGATGGTGTTATAGCACCTCTATTTTATGCAATGCTAGGGGGGGCACCATTAGCTATGATGTATAAAGGGATAAATACTATGGATTCTATGCTTGGATATTTGACAAAGGAGTACAAAAATATAGGATTTTTCCCAGCTAAAGTAGACGATTTGGCTAATTTGATACCAGCCCGAATAACAGGTATTTTAATGTGTATTATGGCTCCTGTTGTTAAAGGAAATATAATACAATCGCTAAAAATATTGAAAAGAGATAGAAAAAATCATAAAAGTCCTAATTGTGCTTATCCAGAAGCAGCTACAGCAGGAGCGATGAGAGTGCAATTAGGGGGAACAAATACTTATTTTGGAGAGGTTATTTATAAACCAACTATAGGAGATAAAATAAAAAAGCTTACAAAAGAACATATAGTGGAAAGTATAAAATTGATGTATGCATCAGAAATATTAATGATATTAATATATGTTATAACAGTGAATATATATATTTATCTCAACTTTTATAGGTAAAAACAGTAGCTGTGGAAAATGATATATAGTATTTTTGAACTGCAAAGGTTGAGTATTTATATTTTATAATGATTAAACATAAGGGAGGACAACAATGAAGGATTATATACGTGTACCAATGGATATAGAAAAAAGAAGTTTTGAAATTATTGGCGAGGAAATGGGAGAACATAATTTTTCAGATGAGGAATTGAAAATCATAAAAAGAGTTATACATACTACGGCAGACTTTGAATATAAAGACTTAGTGTATATAAGAAAAGGTGCCATAGATGAGGCTTTAAAATTATTGAAAAAGGGAGTAACTATTTATACTGATACCAAAATGGCTGCTTCAGGAATAAATAAAAAGGCATTAAATGAATTGAATTGTAAGGTTATTAGTTATGTAAGTGAACCAGAAGTTGCACAGATAGCTAAAGAAAGAGGAATAACTCGTTCTATGGCCGCGGTAGAAAAAGCAGTTGAAGATGGAGTTGAATTTTTCGTGTTTGGAAATGCACCAACTGCATTATTTAGACTTAAGGAGTTAATTCTTGAAAATAAATCAAAAGCAAAATTTATTGTAGGCTGTCCTATAGGATTTGTTGGAGCAGCTGAATCTAAAGAAGAAGCTGAAAAGTTACAAATTCCGATGATTACTGTAAGGGGAAGAAAAGGTGGAAGTGGTGTAGCTGCATCTATTGTAAATGCACTTATGTATATGATAACAAGAAGAGAATAATGTTTAAAAGTAATTGAAAAAAGGTAGGCGTTACCAATGTTGAATTTATATGTACATAGTAATGGTAAGAAATTAAGATGTGGATATACCACAGGTTCATGTGCAGCTGCAGCAGCTAAAGCAGCGGCTACTATGCTTTTTTATGAAAATGACATAAGTGAAATAAAAATAGATACTCCAAAGGGAATAGAGCTTACACTACCTATTAATAAAGTAAGAAAAGAAAAAGGATTTGTAGAGTGCTGTGTTTTAAAAGATGCAGGAGATGATCCAGATGTTACAAATGGGATAGAAATATGGGCTAGAGCAAAGATAAAGAATGAAGGATATGAACTTAGGGCAGGAAAAGGTATAGGAACTGTAAAAAGTGAAGGATTATATGTTAAAAAAGGAGAGTTTGCTATTAATCCTGTACCAAGAAGTATGATAGAAAAAGAAGTAAAAGAAGTTCTTCCTAAAAATAAAGGTGTAGAAATAACAATTTTTGTACCTAAAGGTGAAGAGATTGCTAAAAAAACTTTTAACCCAAGGCTTAATATACAGGGAGGTATATCAATATTAGGTACAACAGGCATAGTTACCCCTATGTCAGAAGATGCACTAAAAGAGTCTATTTCCTTGGAAATACGTCAAAAAGTGAAATTAGGTCATAAAGATTTGATATTGGTATTTGGAAATATGGGAGAAGATATGGCTGAGAAGCTAAATATAAACAAAAATAAGATGGTTATTATGTCTAACTATGTTGGTTTTGCTTTGGAATGCTGTATAGAAAATAATATTAAAAATGTATTAATAATAGGACATATAGGTAAATTAAGTAAAGTATCAGCAGGATGCTTTAATACACATAGTAGGATTTGTGATGTGAGATTAGAGGTAATGGCGTTAGAATTAGCGCTTATTGGAGCACCAAATAATATGATAAAAGATGTATATAATCAGAAAACTACAGAAGGTGCTGTAAATTTGTTAGGAGATAAGTATAATATAATTTATAAAAATATTTCTAATAAGATACAAAATAGGATAAAATTATATACTCATGAAAAAGTAGAGGCAAATATTATTTTATATTCTATGGGAAAAGGTATTTTATTTGATACAAGAAAAATATGAGTTATCAATTGAATATTATATTATTTAATTTTAATTAAGAAGACTCTACTTCATGGATGAAGAGTTCACTATTTCAATTAAAATTGGAGATGAGATAATGGTTTATATTGTTGGGATTGGACCAGGAAGTAGAGAATATGTACTTCCAAAAGCAGTTGAGATTATGGAAAAAAGTGACATTATAGTTGGCTTTGAAAGAGCTATTAAAAGTATAAAATTTATAAGTACAGATAAAGTTAATGTTAAAACACTGAAAGATATTTTAAACATTATAAACAAAGATTCAAAAAAGAATATAGCAGTAGTTGCATCGGGGGATCCTTGTTATTATGGAATAACTAATTACATAAAAAATAATTATGTTGGTGATATAGATATTATACCTGGTATAAGTTCTTTTCAATATATGATGTGTAGGTTAAAGAAAACTTGGAATACAGCATTTACAGGTAGTATGCATGGAAGGGAAGAAGATTTTATTTGTGAAGTAAAAAGAAACAAGCTTTCTATATGGCTTACGGATAAGACTAATTCGCCTAGTGAATTATGTAAAAGATTAGTTGAAGAAAATATAAAAGCTGTGGTTTATGTAGGAGAAAATCTATCATATGAAGATGAAAAAATAACTTGTGGACAAGCTGATGAAATGATTGATAAAGAGTATAGTGAATTGTGTGTGGTGGTGATAGAAAAATGAGATACATAAAGGATAAAGAGTTTATAAGAGGAAACTGTCCTATGACAAAGGAAGAGGTTAGAATACTTAGTATATCAAAAATGAACCTTGATAGTGACTATGTTGTATTGGATGTAGGTGCTGGTAGTGGTAGTATAAGTATTCAGTGCAGTAAGATATGTAAAAATGGAAGAGTAATAGCTATAGAAAAAGATAAGGATGCATTAGAAGTAATTTTAAAAAATAAAGAAAAATTTAATTGCAATAATTTAAAAATTATTGAAGGAGAAGCTATTTGTGTAGAAGAGAATGTAAATGAAATGTTTGATTCCATTTTTATTGGAGGAAGTGGAGGAAATATAGAAAGTATAATTGAAAAATATAGCTTAAAACTAAGAAAAAATGGATCTATGGTGCTTAATTTTATAACTATAAATAACGTATATAGAGCTATGGAAGTTTTAAAAAGATTAAATTTTACTGTGGAATGTACTCAAATAGCTATAAGTAAAACTAAAGGAAAATCATATATGCTTATGGCTAATAATCCTATTTTTATAGTTAGTGCCATTAAAAATTAAAGGGACAAGTCTTCAATTTTTAGTTAATTGTAGTAATAAACATTAATTTTCAAAAGATATTAACAATTTAATGATAAAGTTTTCATAGTTTGTGGATAACTATAAAATATTATAATTCATTGTGGATAAATTTATATAAAGGAGATGAAAATCATGTCTAAATTATATGGAATAGGTGTAGGACCAGGGGATAAAGAACTGTTAACTCTAAAAGCAGTTAAAACTATACAAAATGCAGATGTTATTATAGTACCCAGCGCTAAAAATGGAGGGAAAAGTATTGCTTATGAAACAGCAAAAGATTTCATAAAAGATGGAGCAGAAATTTTAGTTAAACACTTTCCAATGGGAGGACCAGAACAGGAAATAAAGATAAGAGAAGCAGCTAAAGCTGTAGAAGAGAGATTGAAAAATGGACAAGATGTAGTATTTTTAACCATAGGAGATCCATTTATATATAGTACATATATTTATCTTTTACAAAATCTACAAAAGGATGGATTTGAAGTAGAAACAGTACCAGGAATAACTTCATTTTGTGCATGTGCCAGTGTAGCTAATGAATATTTAGTAATAGGTGATGAACCATTATTAATATTACCAGCTTCTAGATTAGATGAAGTTAAAGGTCAAAAAAATTTAGCAATAATGAAAGTATATAAAATAGAAGAAAAAGTTTTAAATTTTTTAGAACAAAATGGATATAAATATGTATACATAAAAAAAGCAGGTCGTGAAGGACAAGAGATATTAAGAAATAAAGAAGAAATATTAAAAAACAGAGAATATATGAGTCTTATAATTGCACATAAATTATAAAAATATAGGATGGGGGAATAAATGTGGTTTATTTTATAGGAGCAGGTCCAGGAAATGTGGATTTAATAACAGTTAAAGGTAGAGATATATTATCAAAAGCAGATATAGTTATATATGCAGGTTCATTAGTAAGTAGTGAACACTTAAAATTTTGCAAAGTAGGAGTAGAAATTTATAATTCAGCTTCAATGAATTTAGAAGAAGTTATTCATGTTATGAAGAAGGCAGATAAAGAAAAGAAGTTGGTAGTTAGACTTCATACTGGAGATCCATCAATATATGGAGCTATAAAAGAGCAAATGGATGAACTAGATAAGTTAAATATAGAATATAAAGTTATTCCAGGAGTAAGTTCTTTTGCAGCTGCAGCATCTGCAATAAAGAAAGAATTTACTTTGCCGAATGTGTCTCAAACTGTGATACTTACAAGAGTAGAGGGAAGAACTCCAGTTCCAGAGGGTGAGAAATTAGAGAATTTAGCACAAATAGGAGCATCTATGGCAATTTTCTTATCTATTAGTATTATAGATAAGGTAGTAGAAAAGTTAAGAAAGGGATATGGAAGAAATGTTCCTATAGCTGTTATAGAAAAGGCTACTTGGGAAGATCAAAGAGTAATAACTGGTACTTTAGATGATATATCACAAAAAGTAAAAAAAGCTAATATAACAAGATGTGCTCAAATTTTAGTTGGTGATTTTATAAATTGTGAATATGATAAAAGTAAATTATATGATAAAAACTTTAGCCATATGTTTAGAAAATAAACTAGGGACAGGTCTTTAAAATTAGGTTTAACAAGTTAAAAGACAAGGGACAGGTCCTCAAAAAATAAGGTTAAGTTTGTAAAATTGGGTTTAAAAAGAATAAAAAAGTTAACAAAATAAAGGGACAGATCCTTAAATTACTTGTAAAAATTTATAAAAATTTAGGGACAGGTCCTTAAAACAAGTTTTAAAATTAGAGTAAAAACAAGGGATAGGTTTCTAAAATAAGGAGCTTTAATATGGATATAGCGATAATTAGCGTGACTGAACAGGGAGACAGTATAGCTAAAAAAATAAGTTTAAATATAAAGTCGTTTATATATTTTAAAAAGGATGTTAAGAAATTAAAATTAAGTAATATTACAAAAGAAGTTTTTGAAAAATATAGAAAAATAATATTCATAGCTTCTACAGGAATAGCTGTAAGAGCTATTGCTCCATATATAAAAAGTAAAGATAAAGATCCAGCAGTAATAGTAATAGATAGTACTGGAAGGTTTGTAATAAGTCTTTTAAGTGGACATTTAGGAGGGGCTAATGAATTTACGGAAAAGGTAGCTCATTTAATAAGTGCTCAGCCTATTATTACAACAGCTACAGATAATTTAGGTATTACTGCACCAGATGTAATAGCTAAAAACAATAATCTTGTAATAGAAAATTTAAAATGTGCTAAAGATATATCATCTAGATTGGTACATGGTGAAAAAATTATATTTATTGATGATAAAAATTTAATAAAAAATCCTAAAGGTTATGTTTCAAATAAAGAACAATTAGAAAATATTACTGGTAGTGTTTATGTTACAAATAAAATCAAGTATTTAAAAAATCATCAAGTGCCTAGTTTAAAACTTATAAGAAGAGATATAGTACTTGGAATAGGTTGTAGAAAAAACTATGACAGTGAAAAGATGAAAGGGACAGTTCTTAAATTTTTACAAGAAAATAATATTGATTATAGATCAGTTAAAGTAGTAAGTACTGTAGAAATAAAGAAAAATGAAAAAGCCATAATTAATTTAGCACAATTTTTAAATGCAGATTTAAAAATATTTTTAGTAGAAGAAATAAGAAAAATACAGCACAAATATGTAGGAAGCAATTTTGTAGAAAAAGCTATAGGAATAAGAGCTGTATGTGAACCTTGCGTCGAGCTTTCAAAAGCAAAAATTATTGTTGAAAAACAAAAATGTGAAGGTATGACAATTTCTATAGGAATTTTATAGTTTGACATTAGAGGAGAGATATATATGGGTAAGTTATATGTTGTTGGAATAGGGCCTGGTGGTCTTGAGTACATGACTGTAAGAGCTAAAAAAGTTATTGAGAAAAGTGATGTAATAGTAGGGTATACAAAGTACATATCAATGATTAAACCATTAATAGAGAATAAAGAAATTTTTTCAACTGGAATGAGAGGAGAAATTGATAGGTGCAAAAAAGCATTAGAAATTTCTAAAGATAAAAATGTAGCAATAATAAGTACTGGTGATGCAGGAATATATGGTATGGCAGGTCTTATACTTCAAATGAAAAAGGATGAAGAGGTAGAGGTTGTTCCAGGAGTTACAGCATCTACAGCAGCAGCATCTATTGTTGGTGCGCCTCTTATGCATGATAATTGTAATATTAGTTTAAGCGATTTACTTACACCTTATGAGTTAATAAAGAAAAGGGTGGAATTAGCAGCTGAAGGTGATTTTGTAATATCATTATATAATCCTAGAAGTAAAGGTAGACCAAATCACTTGAAAGAATGTATAAACTTAATAAAAAAATATAGAAAAGGAGATACTCCTGTAGCTGTTATAAAAAACGCTCTTAGAGAAAATCAAGATGCAAAAATATTTACGCTAGATAATTTTATGGAAGATGCAGTAGATATGTTATCAATAGTTATCATAGGTAATAGTAAAAGTTATATTGATAAACAAATGTTTATAACTCCAAGAGGGTATGAGAATAAAGAAAAATTTTAATAATGAACGGAGTGTATATTCATGATAGGTTTGATTTTGGGGACTTCAGAGGGGAAAAAAATAGTTTCTCTTTTAAATGAGTTTACAGATGATATATTTATATCTACAGCTACCCATTATGGTGGACAACTTTTAGAAAAATATAAATATAAAAAATTAAACACAAGACCATTAGATTTAGAAGGAATTATCAAAGTTATAGAGGATAATGAAATAAATATACTAGTTGATGCTTCACATCCTTATGCATTAGAAGTTACAGAAAATGCTATGGAGGCTTGTAGAGTCTGTAATATAGAATATATAAGATATGAAAGACCTTCTGTTAGCTCTAAGTATAAAGAATATGAAAAATTAATAGAGGTAGAGGAATATGAGGATATTTATGAGAAGTTAAAAAATGTGGAAGGAAATATTTTAAATACTACGGGAAGTAGAAATTTAAAGAAAATACTTAATCTTAATTTAACAAATAGAATAATTCATAGAGTACTTCCATCATTGAAAGTTATGAATGAATGTTTTAAAGCTGGTATAGATATAGAAGATGTAATAGCTATAAAAGGACCAATAAGTTACGAATTAAATTGTAGTTTTATACGTGAATACAATGCAAAAGTAATTATGATGAAAGATAGTGGAGTGCAAGGCGGTACAGAAGAAAAACTAAAAGCAGCGGTTGATTTAGGGATTTATGCAGTAATTATAAAGAGAAAAACAATAAAATATGACAATGTATTTTGTAATGAAGAAGATATAGTTTTTCATGTAAAAGAAAATATTTAAAAAATATTTAAAAAAATTCAAAAAATACTTTACAATTCTGTTAAAAAATATATAATAGTATATGAACAATTAAATAGCTTATTTATTAGGTGCTTGAAAAAAGTTAAAAGGGAAAGTGGTAAAAACCACTGCAGCCCCCGCTACTGTGAAGACGGACGAATCTTAACAAACCACTGGTATAATCTGGGAAGGTAAGATAAGTATGAAATCTGAGCCAGGAGACCTGCCTGATAAAGTAATGCTAAATCTTTCGGAGGGAAAGATAATGCAGTAAAATAGCTTTGATCTTGCTGTTTTGTATAGCAAGGATAAGGTTTAGTGCGTTAAGGTTTCTTTTTGAAAAAGAAACCTTTTTTTATTTTAAATAATTATAAATTATAGTATGAACATATTTAATATTATTGAAAAAATCACAGAATCATAGGAAGGTAGGTATGTAAAAATGAAAAAAGTTTTAATTTCTATTGTATCAATGACTTTAGCACTATCAATGTTAGCTGGATGTGGAACTGCTGGTTCTAAAAAGAATGATAATAAGGATGAAACAAAAACAACTGCAACAAATACTAAAAAGTCTGATAAAAAAGGCATACTTGTTATAAGCTTTGGTACAAGCTATGCAGATACAAGAAAGGTAACAATAGAAGCAGTAGAAGAAAAAGTTAAAAATACATTTAAAGATTATGAAGTTAAAAGAGCATTTACTTCAAAAATTATTAGAAAGAAGCTTAAAGAGAGAGATAACATAATAGTTGATAGTCCAGAAGAAGCATTATCTAAGATGCAAAAGGAAGGATTCTCAGAAATATATGTTCAACCATTACATATAATGCCTGGAATAGAATATGATGAAGTTAAAGAAGTAGTAGATAAATTTAATGATAAGAAAGCTTTTGATAAATTAGTATTAGGTAGACCATTACTTTATAGAGCAGAGGATTATAAGATTGCTGCAGATGCTTTTAAAAAGCAACTTCCAAAATTAAATAAAGATCAAGCTGTTGCTATTATGGGACATGGTACTGAACATCCTTCAAATTCTTCTTATGCATTATTTCAGTATGCTTTAGAAGAAAAAGGAATGGGAAATATTTTAGTTGGAACTGTAGAGGGTTATCCAACAGTAGATAATGTCGTAAGAAGATTAAAAGAAAAAGGAATAAAAGAAGTTACTTTAATGCCATTTATGCTTGTGGCTGGAGACCATGCTAACAATGATATGGCAGGTGACGAAAAAGATTCATGGAAAAATGTATTAAAGAGTAATGGATTTAAAGTAAATACATATATACATGGATTAGGAGAAAATGAAGATATAAGAGAGATATATATTCAACATATTAAAGATAGTATAGATGGTAATCCATTAAAAGAAGAAAAATAAAGAATATAATCTTTATTTAAAGTAGAATTTGATATACATAGAAAGGATGATAGCATAATGAAAAAAATTATAAAAGTACTATTATGCATATCTTCTATATTAGTACTATTACTGGTAGGATGTGAAAATAAACAAACTTCTAGTAATGTTTCAAAAAATAATAATGCTATGATAGAGGTAAAAGATGATTCAGGTAAAACAATAAATATAGATAAACCTGCTAAAAGAATAATTAGCTTATATTCGGCGCATACAGAAAATTTATTTTCATTAGGGTTAGATAAAGAGGTAATAGGGGTAGGAACTAGTGATGCGTATCCATATAAAGTTTTAGAAAAAAAGAGATATAGTTATAGAGATGATGCAGAATCTGTGATAGCTGCAAAGCCTGATTTAGTTTTGATAAGACCATTTATTGAAAGAGGGCATCCTGATTTTGTAAAATCACTTAGAGATGCAGGAATTGCTGTAGCATCTTTTTATCCAACAAAACTCTCTGAATTTGACAATTATATTAAAAGATTAGCTAAGTTAACAGGGAAAGAAAAGAAAGCAACAGAACTTTTAAATGATTTTCATAAGCAATTAAAAGAAGCTGAAGAAAAATCTAAAAAGATAAGTAAAAAGGTAAAAATTTATTTTGAATCAACAGAGACTAATTGTAGAACTGTTACATTAGATTCAATGGCTGGAGAAGCTATAAGGATATCAGGTGGAATTAATATAGCTTCAGATGCTAAATCTATAAAAGGTAAAAAAACAAGTATAGCTTCTTATGGAACTGAAAAAGTTCTAGCAAAATCTAAAGAAATAGATGTATATGTAGCTCAAAGAGGATCAATGAATGCAGGTGGAAATCCTCATTCAATATCAATAAGACCAGGATTTTCACAAATTAAAGCTGTTAAGAACAAGAGAGTATATAATATAGATGAAAAATTAGTTTCAAGCCCTACTTTTAGATATATAAAAGGTATTTATGAACTTCAAAGAATGTTTTATCCAGAAGTATTTGATGATATCTCTAGTTTCAATAATAATAAAGAAATAACTAGAGAAGAGTTAGCCAAAATCGTAATAATGGTTAAACATAAAAATATATTTACTCCTACTTCTAGGTATTATAAAAAGAAGATAAAAGGTCATAAATACGGGGAATTTAAAGATGTAAATTTAGATAATATAAATTTTGATTATATAGAAACTGCAGTTCTTTCAGGATATATAGAAAGTAAAAAAGATGAATATAATCCAAATGGAAAAGTTACAAAAGAAGAACTTGCTAAAACGTTATATTTGTTAAAAGATCTAACTATGAAACAAGTTTCTATATCAGATTTAGATCAATGTAGTAATAAATCTATAATACAGACTGTAGTAGGAAATAATATATTACAACTTGAAAATGGTAAGTTTAATCCTAAAAGAAATGTAACCCAAAAAGAAGTTTTAGAATCAGTTAAAAAATTAAATTTAAATAAATAAGTTTACTAATTACTTTTTAAAATCTTCCTTTAAAAATATTAAAACATGTGAACCTGTCCTAAAAAATAAAGGGACAGGTTTCTCAATTTTAAGAAGAATAAGTTCAATTTTGATATAATTTAAATATACTTGTTGTTTTAAATAATATAAAAAGTGTAAGGTAAGTTATTAAAAAATATAGTTTAAATTATTATAGTTAGTTCCATAGTAACTTAACTTTGATAGATAAAAATAGTTGCTATGAAAAATGATATATTGTCTAAAAAACTTTATTTTAGTTAGATAGTACTTTTAATTATAAAAGTTAAGATAGTAAAAATTTAAAAAATAGATTAATTTATCAATCTTGGGAGGAAAGTTATATGAAAGGAATAGTCGTATCTTCTAATAAAAGTGGTGGTGGTAAAACTACAATTACACTAGGTCTTATGAAAGCATTAATTAAAAAAGGAATAGATGTTCAAGGATATAAAGTAGGTCCAGATTATATTGACCCTGCATTTCATTCAGAAATTACAGGTAAACGATCTAGAAATCTGGATATTTTTTTAATGGGCGAAGAAGGAATCAAAGCTAGTTTTTCAAGAGGAAAAGGTGAAGTTGCTATTATAGAAGGAGTAATGGGACTTTATGATGGAAAGGGTATAGATACAAGATATTCTACAGCACATGTGGCTAAAATTTTAAATCTTCCTATTGTACTTGTTATTTCACCTAAAGCTCAAGTGGCTACACTTTGTGCAGAGATAAATGGTATGGTTAATTTTGAAGATGTTAATATAGCTGGAGTTATATTAAATAATGTAAGTGAAAGCTATTATAAACTTTTAAAAGCATCTATAGAAAACAATTGTAATATAAAGGTTTTTGGATATGTACCTAAAAATGAAAAATTAGTATTAGGAAGTAGACATTTAGGACTTATACAAAGTAGTGAAATTAATGACATAAAAGAAAGAATTGAGGTTTGTGCTAATTTAATAGAAAAATATGTAGATTTAGATTCACTAGTAAAATGCATGGGTAATACAAAAGAATATTATGATAATTTTCATGTTAAAAATAGAGGGTTAAGAACAGCAATTGCAATGGATAAGGCTTTTAGCTTTTATTATGCAGAAAATATTGAAATGTTAAATGAATTAGGAGACGTTACTTATTTTAGTCCTTTAAAAGATAAAAAATTACCAGATAATATTGATTTCCTATATATTGGAGGAGGATATCCTGAAGTATTTATAGATGAACTTTCTAATAATAAAGATATGCTTTGTGACATAAGAGAAAAATTGAATAAAGGATTAAAGTGTTATGCAGAATGTGGTGGACTGATGTATCTTACAAAGGGATTTATACAAAATGTTGATAAATTACAATTACAAGATAAAGTAGATGTTAAAGAAAAAGTTCAGTATCTGGAAAACAATAATAGTAAAAAAGAATTAGTAGGATTTTTAAACGGATATTGTTATATGACAAATAGATTACAGAGATTTGGTTATGCAGAAATAGAGGTTCAGAGTAAAAATAGTATGGTTAGTGAGGGATCAAAAATTAATTGTCATGAATTTCATAAATCATGTGTACAGTGTAATGAGAAAAAGATTTATAAGTTAACAAAGACAACATATAATAATGAACAAAAACAATGGACATGTGGATATACAAAGAATAATACCTTGGCAGCTTATGCTCATGTTCATTTCTTTGGAAATATGGATTTTTTCATTAACTCAATTTTACAAGGTAGTAAATCTAAACTTTAATAAATGTATATTGATATAAAATCTATTGCTGTATAAAATACATAAAGTAAATTTAAGGACTAAATTTTATCTCATGTATACACTAGCACTAAATCTTTCTTATTTACAGAAGATAAGTTAAGAGGTGTTACAACTTTAGATAAGAGATTCTAAGCTTTATATGAAGTAAAAACTTTACTTAAAGTTTAGGATTACCTTTATTAGTACTAAAAAATTAAAACTTAATAAAATTAAAGAAATGAAATAATCAAAAATATTTTTATAGCTAGGTATACTTTTACTAAGAATAAAAAAAGATTAGTTTGAAGATAATAAATTTGTAATAAAAAAGATTAAAAGAGGTGAGTGTAAAATGGAAGGAGCACATAACAATAGTATAGAATGTACAGTTTCAGAATGTAAATATCACTGCAAAGATGATAACTATTGTACTTTAAATAAGATTCGAGTAGTTAAACATTTACAAAATGTAAATAATGTAGAAGGAACTGATTGTGGAAGCTTTCAAATGAAGTAAGAAATTTAAAACTCCTAAGTTATAAGCTTAGGGGTTTAATAATGTAGAATTAAATATTTATACAGTATATAATTTTTGGAGAAAATAAATTAAAAGTATAATAAGATATAGTGACGTATTTGGACGATAATTAACAAAAATATATATAAACAATGATAAACAGGTAAAAAAAACAATAAATACAAAAAAATTCATTGAAAGTTGTTATTAAAAGGAATATACTATTAGATGCGTTAAATATAGTAAATTAGGAGCTTTATATATTTTTTTATATGGAGGAGGGGGATAATGTGTTTAGATCATTAGGAAGAAAAATAGGTATAAGTATGATACTTGTTACTCTAATAACTGTAGTAAGTTTTTTTATATTTTTTAATCACACAATAATAAGGTCTTTAGAGAATCAGATGGATAAAGATGGACAAGTAGTAGCTAATATAGTTAGACACGATTTACAAAGATTTTCAAGTAATGAGAAAGATAAAGTAAGTTTAGTGTTAAAGGAAATAAAAGAGCAAAATAAAGATGATATTCAATATATATCTTTGATAAATCCAAATTGTGAGGTATTAGTTAGTTCTGATTCTAATGTTATTGGCGATACATTAAAAGATGATGAAAATATTCAAAAGGTATTCAGTGAAGGTGAACCTTATGGTATTTTTACTAAAGATTTAGATGGCACTAAAGTATATAATGTTTATGTACCAGCTTATGAACAAGATAAATTAACAGGTGTAGTATGTGTTGGAATGTCTACAAAGGATATGGCAGATATATTAAAAACTCAAACTTGGTATTCAATATTAATGTGTATAGTAGTATTAATAATTTGTTCAATAGTAGCATTTTTATTAACTAGAATGTTAGTAAAACCAATAAAGGTAATAATGAAGAAAATGAAAAAAGTTGCTAAGGGTGACTTTACTGTTGAATTTCATTCAGAAGGTAAAGATGAAATTGGTGAGTTAATGATTGCATTGAACAAAGTAATTGAATCATTGAGAAATATGATAGATAAAATAGAGGAAGCTACTGTAAGTTTAGATAGTATGGCTCAAAATTTGACAGCTTCAAGTGAAGAAGTAGCATCATCAAGTGAAGAAATTTCAAGATCAAGTGAAGAGGTATCTAATGCAGCTTCTTGTGAGGCTGAAGATGTACAGAATATAACTAGTGCAACTGAACACTTTAGTGATAGTATGGATGTTATTGGATCAAAATTAGGAGAAATTAAGAACAGTGGAGATAAAATTAAAGAAGATGCTGAAAAGGGTAATGTAAAGATAAAGGAATTAGTAAAATCTACTGAAATAATAAATAATTCATTTAACATTTCCTCTGAAAAGATTTCTACTTTAATAGAAAGTGTTAGAAAGATAACAGAAATTACGGATGTTATAAATGCAGTTGCAGAACAAACAAATTTACTTGCATTAAATGCTGCTATAGAAGCATCTAGAGCAGGCGAAGCAGGAAGAGGATTTTCAGTGGTAGCAGAAGAAATAAGAAAGCTTGCAGAACAGGTTTTAGAATCTTCTAAAAACATAAATTCATTAGTTAATTTCGTTACAAGTGATACAGAAGAAGTTGCAAAAACTACTCAAGGGCTTCGTGATAAAATCAATGTACAAACAGAATCAATACAAAATACTGCAACTTCATTTGAGAATATCTTACATGAAGTAGAAGGTACAGTTCCTAGAATAGATGGAGTGTATAAGGCATTAGATTCAAATATTGATAAGAAAGACGAGATAATAGCTTCAATACAAAATGTTTCTGGGACATCAGAAGAAGTATCAGCTTCTGTAGAAGAAATTTCTGCATCTGTTGAAAATCAGACTGCAACTATAGAAGAATTAAGTTCATCAGCTCAACAGCTTACTGAACTTGCAGATAAGTTAGCTGATGCCATGAGTAAATTGAAGACTGAAGAAGATAATTAGTTTGGAATATAACCAATACATATAATAGGGATATATAATAGGGACAGGTCCTTAATATTTAAAGATATTAAGGACCTGTCCCTATCAATATTCAAAACATATTTGACTTTTATTATTAAAAAATTATAAATTTTTTCAAAGAATTTATTGGTTTAAAGTTAAGTAAATCCAGTCAATGATAAGCTTATGTAAAAATGCACCATGTAAATTTATAACTCAACTTTTTCGGTAAAAAAATACTGCTTAGCGAAGTAAAATGATATATTGCGTAAGAAACATTTGAACAAGTTTTTTTATTAAATATATGCATTTGTTTGTCTTTATGCTAAAATCTAATTCAATACACATACTAATGTTGTACATAAGTATATTTTGGAGGAGGGTTAAAATATGGAATTAGAAAAGGATATGATTGTTGATTTGCATATACATACAATGGCTTCAGATGGAACATGGACTCCAGAACAGATAGTTCTTGAAGCTATAGATAAAGGGGTTAAATTAATATCAATAACAGATCATGATGAAACTTCAAATTTAAAAGAAGCAGAAAATCAAGCTAAAAGATATGATATAAAGTTTATTAAAGGAGTTGAAATTTCTTCTACGTATAATGGAGAGTTATTTCATATATTAGGTTATGGTATCGATGAGCAAAACATTAAGTTAAGAGATATTTTAAAAGGTAATAGGAAATTGTTAGAAGATAAGGATGATAACTCTATAAAAGCACTTAGAGAAAGGGGTTATAATATTGATTTTAATGAATATGTAAGCTACAAACATAATCCAAGTAGAGGTGGATGGAAAGCTCTTAACTTTTTAATTGATAAAAATATTTGTAAGGATGTAGGAGATTTTTTTGCAAATTTATTTGTAGGAGAAAATTCTTTAGCTTTTCCACAATTTCCACATCCAAAAGAAATTGTGGAAATAGTAAAACAAGCAGGAGGAGTACCTATTCTTGCACATCCTTATTATGTTCATACTGAAGAAAAGGTGGAAGATAGGCTAAGTACATTTTTTGATATGGGTATTGAAGGTTTTGAGTGTTATCATCCTAATCATAGTCAACAAATAACTAAAGAATGTATTGAATGGTGTAAAAGAAACAATGCAATCATAACTGCAGGTTCTGATTGTCATGGAGATTTTATAAAGACAAGAAGTGTAGGAAAACCTAGAGTTTGTATGGAACAATTGAATTTAGGAAAATTAGTACAATTTATAGAATAAGAAAAGTGAATTTTTATATTAAATCAATACCATTTTACGAAATATAATATTTTTTGTCACAATACAGATTATTATGACAAAAATATTATATAATATATGTATAATATATGTACTTTCATGTTCGAAGTTAGGAGTGAATATATATTGAAACAAGTGATAAAGGTATTGATAAAAAATAAAAAGGGATTACATGCTAGAGTTGCTGCTATGGTTGTTCATAAAGCAGCTGAACTTCAAAAAAAGTACAATGTTCAATTATACTTATACAAAAATGATAAAAGAATATCGGCTACAAGTTTAATGCCATTAGTATTACTTAAAATAAAACAAAATGAAATTGTACTAATTGAAGGGGTAGGAGAAAGTACAAAGTTGGCCATAAGTGAAATGGCTGAATTCCTTCAAGGCGATTTTAGTTTTTCAGATGAAGAAACAATAAATGATGTAGATAATATTATTCATAGTAATACAATTGCATGGGAGCAAATATATAGAAATATAGAAAATGGTCTTATGGTTATTGATGAAAATGATATCATAACTATTTTTAATTATGCAGCAGAGAAAATATTAAAAATTTCAGCTAATGAAGCTGTAGGTAAAAAAGTATATGATATAATTCCAGACACTAAACTTCATGTGGTTAAAAAAACAGGCAAGGCTAAAATAGGGCTTAGAAAAGTGATTGGTGATTCTATAATTATCATGAATCATACACCTATAATTGTAGAAGAAAAAATCAAAGGAGCGGTAGCGCTTTTTCAGGATATTTCTAAAATTGAGCAGTTGACTGGAGAATTAAAAGAAGTAAAAGAATTAAAAGAAGGATTACAATTGGTTTTAGATTCAGTACAAGATGGTATATGTGTTTTGGATGAACAAGGGTATATAACATATATTAATTCTCCTTATTTGAATATTATACATGAAAAACAACAGAATGTATTGGGAAAAAATATAAAAGATATTTCTAAAACGGGTCTAAGGAAAGAAGTTTTAGAAAGTGGAGAAAATAAAAAGGGTGTATTAAGGAAAAAATCTAACGGAGCTTCTATAGTAGCAGATGTAAGTGCAATTAAAGTAGATGGAGAAATAAGAGGGGTAGTTTCTGTTGTGAAAGACCTTACAGAAACTCAAAAGTTATTAGAAAGTTTAAATAAAGCCTCAGCAAAAGCGCAGTATTTAGAAGAAGAACTTTTAAGAACAAAAAGGCCAAATGAAACATTCAAAAAATTCATTGGTAATAGTGGAAAGGTTATAGATGCTTTAGCTATAGCAGCCAAAGCTGCTGAGAGTTATGCAACTGTTCTTATAAGAGGAGAAAGTGGAACGGGTAAAGAGGTTATTTCAGAAGGTATACATTTTGCTAGTTTATCTTCAAAAGGATCATTTGTAAGAGTAAATTGTGCAGCTATACCCCCTAATTTATTAGAAAGTGAATTGTTTGGACATGAAAAAGGTGCATTTACTGGAGCAATAAAGAGAAAATTAGGAAAGTTTGAGTTGGCTAATAAAGGAACTATATTCCTTGATGAAATTGGAGAATTAGATAAAAGTATGCAAGCTAAAATTTTAAGAGTTCTTCAAGAAAAAGAATTTCAAAGAGTGGGGGGAGAAGAAAACATAAAGGTTAATGTAAGAATAATTGCTGCTACCAATAGAAATTTAGAACAGATGGTTCGAAATGGAGAATTTAGAGAGGATTTATATTATAGATTGAATGTAATACCTATATTTTTACCACCACTTAGAGAAAGAATACAAGATATACCACTTCTAGTTGAACATTTCATAAAAAAAATAAGTAAAGATATGAATAAGCAAATTAAAGGAGTAAAAGAAGAGTGTTTGGAAGCGTTAATGAACTATAGCTGGCCTGGTAATGTTAGAGAATTACAAAATATAATTGAAAGAATGGTTACTTTAACAGATGATTATTTTATAAAACTACAAGATTTACCTATGTATATAAGAGATAAAAGTATAAAAAATAGTTTATTAACAAATAATAATAAAAAATTAAATAGTGAGATAAGCCAAATTTTAGATGATGAAAATATTTTACCTTTAGAAGAATATGAGAAGATTATTATAAAAAAAGCATTAAAGAAGTATGGAAGTTATAATGCTGCTGCTAAGGTTTTAGGAGTTACGCATAAAACAGTTGCAGCAAAAGCTAGAAAATATGGGATAGAGAAAGATGTAGTTTGGAAAGGATAATATTTTTGTTATAGATATAGGGAAAAAAGAAGTGCATTGGGAAAAAGTATCAGCTATAATTTTAAATCTTGATACTTTTTCCCAATTTAATTTTATATTAATATAAAACGTTTTCAAAAAAATTTATTAATAGACATAGTAAAATAGCCATTTATGTTGATAAAAAAATTAAAAAATAAAAATTGGCATGCTAATTGCTCTTATATGTAAACGTAAACGATTAGAACTAATATTAAATAATATGATAGGAGGAATTATTATGTCACATTTTTTAGCTGAAGTTTTAGGAACAATGCTTTTGGTTTTATTAGGTAATGGGGTTGTTGCAAATGTTGTACTTAACAAATGTAAAGGGCAAAATTCAGGATGGATTGTTATAACTACAGGATGGGCATTAGCAGTTGCAATACCAGCATTTATTTTTGGAAGTGTTAGTGGAGCACATCTTAATCCAGCAGTAACTGTAGGATTAGCTGTAATTGGAAAATTCTCTTGGAATGAAGTACCTTCATATATAATTGCTCAATTTATAGGTGCATTTATAGGAGCTGTATTAGTATGGTTAACTTACTTACCACATTGGGAAGTAACAGAAGATAAAGGAGCAATATTGGGATCTTTTTCAACTGGACCAGCTATAAGAAGTACTGTTGCAAATTTCATAACTGAGTTTATAGGAACTGCTGTATTGGTATTTGGAATATTAGGAATAACATCACAAAAAATGGCTGAAGGATTAGGTGCATTAGTTGTAGGTGCATTAGTATTTGTAATAGGTCTTTCACTTGGTGGGGAAACAGGATATGCTATAAATCCAGCTAGAGATTTAGCACCACGTATAGCACATGCAATATTACCTATCAAAGGAAAAGGGGATTCTGATTGGGGATATGCATGGATACCAGTAGTAGCTCCAATTGTTGGAGGAGTAGCAGGAGCAGTATTATTTAAAGCAGTTTTTGGAATATAAGATTTAACTTAAAGATAATTTTAAATTTAAGCGAAAAACAAGGAGGAATTTAAAATGAAAAAAATAATAAATAATCCTAATGAAGTTTTAAATGATACATTAAAAGGGATGGTAGCAGCACACCCACAATATTTAAGAAAATTAGATAATGCAAATGTATTAGTTCGTAAAAACTCACCAATTGAAGGAAAAGTAGCTTTAGTAAGTGGTGGTGGAAGTGGTCATGAACCAGCACATGGTGGTTATGTAGGGACAGGTATGCTAGATGGTGCAGTGGCAGGAGAAGTATTCACATCACCTACACCAGATCAAGTATATGAAGCAGTTAAAGCTGTAGATTCAGGAAAAGGAACTCTACTTGTAATAAAAAATTATAGTGGAGATGTTATGAACTTTGAAATGGCAAAAGATATGGCTGAAATGGAAGGTATAAAAGTAGAAGCTGTTGTTGTAAATGATGATGTTGCAGTTGAAAATAGTACGTATACAACAGGAAGAAGAGGAATAGCAGGAACTGTATTTGTTCATAAAATAGCAGGTGCTAAAGCTGAAACAGGAGCAGAATTAGAGGAAGTAAAAAGAGTTGCAGAAAAAGTTATTGAAAATGTAAGAAGTATGGGAATGGCAATAAGTCCATGTACAGTGCCAGCGGCAGGAAAACCTAATTTTACATTAGGAGAAAATGAAATGGAAATAGGTATGGGTATTCATGGAGAACCAGGAACTCATAGAGAAGCATTAAAAACTGCAGATGAAATTACAGAACATTTAGTTTTAAAAATATTAGAAGATATGCCTATTAATGAAGGAGAAGAAGTGGCTGTAATGGTAAATGGTCTTGCTTCTACACCATTAATGGAACTATATATTGTTAATAAAAAAGTTGATGAGATATTAACACAAAAGGGTATAAAAACATATAACACTTTTGTAGGAGAATTTATGACATCTCTTGAAATGGCTGGTTTTTCAGTAACAATATTAAAATTAGATGAAGAGTTAAAAGAGTTATTAGATGCAACAGCTGATACACCAGCATTTAAAGTGTTTGGAAAATAAATTTAATGAGATATAAACTATCATAGAAATAGTTTAAGATTAAAATCCAGAAATTTAGAAAGGGATGTTAGAAATGGCTTTGGATTCTGCTAAAATTATTGACATACTAGGGAAAATTAGTAAAGTAATGGATGAAAATAAATTATTTTTAAGTGAGTTAGATGGTGCAATAGGTGATGGAGATCATGGTCTTAATATGGATAAAGGATTTAAGGCAGTTGTAGATAAACTACAAAGTAGTACAGAAAAAAATATAGGTAATGTATTAAAAACAGCTGGAATGGCATTAGTATCAAATGTAGGAGGAGCCTCAGGTCCTTTATATGGAACTGCTTTTATGAAAGCGGGCATGAAAGTTGTAGGAAAAGAGCAAATCAATATAGATGATTTTGTAGTAATGTTAGAAGAAGCATTAAATGGTATAAAAATGAGAGGTAAAAGTACTTTAGGAGAAAAGACAATGATAGATGCTATAGAACCAGCATTAAATGCGGCTAAAAATGCAATAAGTGAAAGTTTAAATGCTGTAGAAGTTTTAGAAAAAGCTAAAGATGCAGCTAAAGATGGTGTTGAACATACAAAAGAAATAGTAGCTACAAAAGGAAGAGCTAGTTATTTAGGTGAAAGAAGTATAGGGCATCAAGATCCAGGCGCTACATCAAGTTATTTAGTTTTAAACACTATTTATGAAGCAGTAAAAGAATTGTCATAAAGAGATGGACGGAGTGATAATATGGTAGGTATAGTAATTGTTTCACATAGTAATAAATTGGCTGAAGGAGTAAAGGAACTTGCATCACAAATGGCAGCAGATGTCCCAATGGTAGCAGCAGGAGGGACAGGTGATGGCAGATTAGGTACAGATGTAGAAAAAATAATTGGTGCAGTAAATGAAGTTTATTCAGAAGATGGAGTTGTAATTTTATTTGATTTAGGAAGTGCTTTCATGAATTCAGAAATGGCAAAGGAATGTTTAGATGAAAGTATGCAAGAAAAGGTAGAAATAGTAGATACGGCTTTAGTTGAAGGTGCTGTAGCTGCAGCAGTACAAAGTAGTATAAATGGAAGTTTAGAAGAAGTAAAACAAGCTGTAGCTCAAATGAGCCTTGGTAAAATGCCATAAAGTAAGGGTCAGGTCTAAAGTAGGGGCTTGATAGAAAAAAATAAGGGTCAGGTCTAAATTAGGGTCTTGATAGTAGAATAAAAATAGTAAAGCTCAGTAAATGAAAAAACATTTACTGAGCTTTTACAATTTGGAATCAAAATCAAAGAAAATAGTAATATTATTAAAAAAGTCCATAGTAAAAATATTATCTACATAGGAATTAAATAGGATAATATGAATAAAATATAATAAAAGTATAAATAATAGGTAAATATAAAAATAATATTATAATTAACCTATTTTTTATGAGTGTAAATGAAAGGAGATTAAAATGTTAAAAGCAGATAATACATTAGAATTTAATATAATGGAGTCAAATAGAAATATACAATGTACAGTTTCAGAATGTAAATATCATAGTAAAGATGATTTTTGTACATTAAGTCATATTAAAATTGATAAAAATAATAATTCTACAGTTAGTAAATCAGAATATACTAAGTGTGCAAGTTTTGAATATAAATATCAAAGTTGATTATATTGCAGATTTTTTTATGAATTCAGAAATTATATTTTTATATTTAGTTTGTATGAGAATAACTCCAGTATTACAAAAATCATAAGATTTTTGTAAGGTTACAGTATTTAAACATTTACAAATATTTTTGAAGTTTAAGTCACATAAACAACGCAAAAGAACTACACATAGAGAATTAAATTCATTTAGTTTATCACTATGTTTCATATTACAATTTGCAGTTTCGATATTTAAATATTTAGCTACAAATTCAATTACTTGTTCTGAAGGATAATTTCTTGTTATAAGTTTTCTTTCTGATGTTGTGTCAAGTTGTTTACGATTATTTGCTGATGAATTATCTTCATATTTTGAATTACATTTAATTTGAAAACTTTTTGATAATGTATCATTAACACATAATCTTAGAAAGTTAGAATAAGATTTTTTAGCTTTAATTGGATCTTTACTAAAGTGTTGAAGTATGAAGTCGGAATCAATTAGGGCATACTTGTCCTGCTTGTTTCCTAAATATATTCCTAAGCTAGAATATGTATAGTTTTGTACATTGTTTTTATATTGTTTTATATCTTTTGGATTATTATGAATATATGCAGAACATGCTAATAAATATTGTGTAGTTTGTATTAATTTACTTTTAAATCTATCTCCAAAAACATGACCATTCCTGTTATATTTTGTGTTGTAGTACATAGCATAACTTAGATTGATAGAATGCATAACTTTACTTATATCAGCACCTTTACAATAAATTAATAGATGCACATGTGTATCCATCAAACAATATTCATATATGTTAATCTGATAAACAGTTTTATATTTTTTTAGTATTTTAAGAAATTTATCTTTATCTTTGTTAGATTTAAAAAGAAGAAAATTACTTGAGCCTCTTAACATTATATGATAAGTTCCTAAAGGATCTTTAAGACGAGCTTTTCTTGCCATTGTTATGTATTCCTCCAATCTATACTTTTAAATTTCTAAAAATCATCTATATTTAAAGTATTGACAAATGAATATTTTTCCATACATGTAAAAGAAAGATTTAAAGAAAATTAGAAGACATCTATGTACTATATAGTCTTCTAATTTTTTTTTATAGAATTGATTTAATCATAAAATATTTTATATATGATTAAAAATTTAAATAGGTATTACCATCTAATGGAATTAAAACTTGAAGAGGTGGTTTACCGTCAGCAAATCCAACAGCATAAATAGAATAAAATTTATTAGGTTTTAAATGAATTCTTGGAACTGTTAATACAACATCATCGGTACCTGCAATTTTTGCTTGAATTTTATATACTCCAGGATCTACTTCTATATAGTCAGTTACTTCTTTATATTCTACATCATCAAAAATTTTTGTTCCATCTGGCAATGTAATATCTACAGGTGGTGCATCAGGAGATAGATGTATAAATCTAACCATTACTTTGTTAGGATTTATTGGTTTTCTAGGTTCAGGAATCAATTTTAATGAAATATCCTCAACAGGACCAATTGCAGCTGCTGTAAATATTTTTTCTTCAGGTAAAAAAACATTTGTATTAATTACAGGGTTATCAGTGGTTCCAGTTGGAAATACTTTTATGTTATAAATTTTAGAAGGTAAAGGTAAATATTCAGTAAAATTTTTATAAGATAATCGTCTTACTACTAATTTATTATTAATATAAATATCTACAGGTGGTGCATCAGGAGAAGCATGAAGTATTCTTACATAAGTAATAGAAGGTTCCATTCTAAAAAAAGGAGAATACATAGGTGAATAATCAGTAAAGAACATATTAATAATCCTTTCCAAAAATTAATTACAATACTAATATATGAAAGAAATAAATTTTATGTTACTTTATACATATGTAAATAATCTATATAAAAAATCTATATAAAAAATAAAAATATCATTTTAAATTTAATATCATTTTATTGACAAAAGAATATAAAGGTTATATTATATGAGTATAAACGAATATAATAATATGAAAGGAGAATAATATGAATTTTGTAGATATTTTTAAAGTACTAGGAGATGATACAAGAATTAGAATGTTTAATATATTAAGTCAAGAACAACTTTGTGTATGTGAAATTGAAACAATTTTAGATATAACTCAATCTAATGCTTCTAGACACTTAAATAGGTTAAAAACTGCAAAAATTATAAACTATGATAAAAAATCTCAGTGGATTTATTATTATATAGATAAAGAATTTATTAAAGAAAATAAATTATTATATAATTATTTAATAGAGAAAATAAAAACAAACAATAAATGTATGGAAGATATAAAGATACTTAAAAAATACAGAGAGAGTAATCTTAATTGTAAAAACATAAGAGAAAACAAAGAAGAAGTTGTACAATTAATTAGAAAAAAATGTAAATGCAACAAAAAATAATTTAAAAAAATGTTTGTATCAAAATGTTGAATATATTAACTCATATATGTATAAAAATTAATGAAAAATACCATATGAGGTTTAAATAATATATGATTATATTCGATTATAAGCATAAATACTCTGAATTAGTATAAACTATATTTTATTATGATAATTAATTATATAAAAATAAAATTTTGGGGGGAATAACATGTTTACATGGTTAGATAGGCTTATACAATTATTAGTTGAAAAAGTCTTCAGAATTTCAATGAATACTACATTAGGATCAAGCATACATTTCTTTTTCTATGATAGTATAAAAATAATTATTTTATTGGGTTTTATGATATTTTGTATATCATACATAAGAAGTTATTTTCCAGCTGAAAGAACTAAAAAAATATTAGAGAAATTTGGAGGCATAAAAGGTAACATAATGGCATCTTTGCTTGGAATTGTTACACCATTTTGTTCTTGTTCTTCGGTGCCACTTTTTATAGGTTTTGTTGAAGCTGGTATACCATTAGGAGTTACATTTTCATTTTTAATAACATCACCAATAGTTAATGAAGCAGCTTTTGCAGTACTGTTAGCTTCTTTTGGATGGAAAATAGCAATTTTTTATGTAATTACAGGAGTTATAATTGGAGTAGTAGGAGGAATAATAATTGATAAATTACACATGGAAAAACAGGTAGAAGAGTATGTTTATCAAATTAAAATGGGAGAAGCAGATATTAAAAGTTTAACTAGAAAAGAAAGAATAGAGTTTGCTATACAAAATGTAAAAGATATTGTAAAAAGGATTTGGATATTTCTTTTAATAGGAATAGGTATTGGAGCAGTCATTCATGGATGGGCACCAGAAGAAGTACTTTCAAAGTATGCAGGACCACATAATCCACTAGCTGTGTTTGTTGCAGTAGTGTGCGGTATTCCGTTATATTCTAATGCAATTGGAACAATACCTATTGCAGAAGCACTTATGAATAAAGGAGTGGGAATTGGTACAGCAATGGCATTTATGATGGCAGTAACAGCTCTCTCACTTCCAGAAATGATACTTCTTAGAAAAGTTATAAAACCTAAGTTAATAACTGCATTTGTTATTGTAACAGGAATCGCAATAATATTAGTGGGATATTTATTTAATTCAGTTGCGCATATTTTAATATAAAATAAAGCATATATAAAATTAATTTTGTATAATTAGATAATTTTTAAGTTATACTTAAATTTTAGATAAGAATTAATTATAGGAGGTTTATTAATATGATTATCAAAATTTTAGGATCAGGATGCAGCAAATGCAAAGAGATGGAGGCTAATACACAAAAAGCAGTACAAGAACTAGGTATTAATGCTGAAATACAAAAAGTAGAAGATTTTAAGGAAATTATGGCTTATGGTGTAATGACAACTCCTGCGTTGGTTGTTGATGAAAAGGTAAAAGTATCTGGTAGAGTACTTAAGTCAGAAGAAATAAAAAAATATTTATAGCATAAAACTAATAATAGTAAAGATTTGTCTCATTTATTATAGGGGACAGGTCTTTATTTTTTTATTTCTTAAAGGGACAGGTCGTAAAAATTAAAGGAAAAATCCTTATAATTAAGGGGAAAACAAAGGGACAGGTCCTACAATTAGTTCTTGAATACACTAAAAGTTTCCAATCTAATTTAAATTGATTTAAAATACATTTATTGAATAATAAATTAAATATAGAAAAAATATGAAAATAGCTTTATAATATATTTATAGGTATTATTAGGGTGGTATAAAATTAGTTGAGAGTAACAATAAAAATTTATATGAGAGGTGCAAAACAGACTTTAAATATTCAGAACATTTTTAGTTTTCTGAAAGGTGGTGGGGTATAATGATTTGTCGTAATTGTGGTACACCAATAGCTCCTGAGGATAATTATTGTAAGAAGTGTGGTACAAAATTAATAGCAAAGGATCAGGAGAATAATACAAGAAATAATAATCAAAGTTATAAAGGGTGGTTTATAGCTTTTGGATTAGTAGGGTTTATGGTGGTATGTTTTTTTGTAGGAACATTGTTGGCTAAATGAAACAGTTAATAGAAATAATAAGTTACTCAACTTTCGCAGGACAAAAATATCTCTTAACGTAGCAAAATATCATTTATAGAAACGACCAATATTTACTGCGAAAGTTGAATAATTTATGATAATTTAAATTCTCTATACGTTTCCCATCTACGGTTATTCCACTTTAAGATAGAAATATTGTCAAAATATAAATTGAAATGAGGATTATACTTTGAGACAAAGTTCCATATATCATTAAATTTATTAGATTTAAATTTTGTTGCTACAGTACAATGGAAAGTTTTATTTTTACCATCATTTTTTCTCCACTCAAGCCAATGTAATGTTTTTAATTGATCAATAAATTTATCATGTATTTCAACTGCTTCTTTGGATGGATTAATATTCATATAAATAACTCTATCACTAAAGTGGTTAAATCCATCTATATCTATTTTTTGTTTGTGGTTATTTTTACAGAAGTTTTCTATTAAATTTTCTAATTCATTAACATTATCTATATTTTCAAGTTCAAAAGGAGCTTTTATAGTAAAATGTGCAGGAAGCTTTTGACGCTTAACTCCAAATTTAAAATCTATTTGATTTATTAAAGTTTCGTGCAATTTAAGAGGTTCTTTTTTAATGAGACAAACTATGACAAATCTAATCTTATTCATTAGAAACATCCTTTCTTAATAAGTTATATAAATTAATAATTCAACTTTTGCAGTAAAAAAATACTGTCTAGCGAAGGGAAATGATATGTTGCGTAAGAAACATTTGAACTTGTTGCTGAAGTGAAAGGTTTCTGAGCAAGATATAATTTCTCGTAGCAGCTGTTTTTCACCTGCGAAAGTTGAGTTAATAACTTACAAAGTTAATTCACTAATTATTAAAGTTCAGTATTTTATTTTTAATCTGTAATTAAATTATTGAGTTTAATATCATTTTCATCCATAGGTATTTCATCTATTATTTGAATTTTATATCCTAATCCTATTATAGGGCAATTTTTAGGAATTAGTTTGAGAAAACGATCATAAAAACCACCACCATAACCAATTCTACCTCCATTTTTATCGAACGCAAGACCTGGAACAAAAGCTAAATCAATTTTTTTAGGATTAATTTTTGAACAATATTCTTTAGGTTCCAAAATGCCATAAGCACCATGTTCTAAGTCAGTAAAATCGTTTATTTGAATAGATATCATTCCACTTTCCTTGGAAATAACTTTAGGAACACATAAAGTTTTATCATCTCTTATAGCTTGCTTAATTATATTGTGAGTATTCACTTCATTATTATAACTTACAAAAATAAAAATAGTTTTAGCATTTTTATATAGATTACTATTAATTACATTATTATACATCTGTTCATCCATCATTTTTCTTATATCAGGTTTTATATTTTTTCTTTTTTCTTTCATAAGTTTTCGTAAAGTATTTTTATCCATCATTATATAATTCCCCCTGAGTTTTCATAAAATAAATGCAAAATATTGTATAATAATAGTTTATCATAATTTTTACCAATTGTATTATTATTATTTGATTACTTAATTTTGGATAATAAAAATAGTTGTTAATTTATGTGAATTATATATTCTATAGAAAGTGTTTGAATAAATAGTTAGCAATTTTTATTTTAAAAATACATATAGAGTAATAAATTTTAACATATTATTTAAATATTGAAATTGTTATGGTAAAAACATATAATAATTATAATATATGGATAAAATATATATTTTTTTGAAAAATAAAGATAAAAGGTATAATTTATTAAAATAAAATATTAAAAATTTAATAGCTGATTGCAAAACTAATAGTTTAAAAAAATAAATACTGATCTAAGAGATCAATATTAAATTTTTAAAAATGAGTTAAAGCTTAGGCAACTAATGATTTTATTGAGAGTATCTTGTTTTTATTATTAATTTTATAACTAATGATTACAGCAATTAATTGAGTTATACCAGCTAATAATAATTCAGATTTTAAAGAATACGTTTTATTAATCTTTAAGGTCGATAGACCTAGGGGATGTTTAATAATATTATTAGTTCTTTCAGTAATAGTTCTAATTTTATATAGTTTAGTCGATTTTTCTGAGTTTCTTGGAACAGGACAATTAAGTCTAAATTCTTTATTGATTGTTGGATGATATATTCTTCCACAAGGAGAAGGAGTACATGGATTTTTACATGAGAGTATATATTGAGTTTTACCTTTAATATTTACTTTCTTAGATTTAGGGCAAATCCATTTGACTCGCATAGAACGTCCTTTTTCTCTTGTAATTCCATCAAATTTCATGGGAAGAGAAGAGTCCTTCGGACATAATGGAACTCCATCATCAGTAAAGCCGCTAGGCTGTGGTAAATCAGATGAATTTCGAGGATTAATTGGAATAATAGGTATTGTGTTGCAATCTTCAATTAGATATTTATAATTGTCATCACAATCATAAGCAGCATCACCTAGAAAATAATTATATTTGAAATCTTGATGCATAGCGAAATAACGTCTCATTATAGGAATTAAGGTTTTTGAATCATACTCATCTTTAGCTTGTTCACCAGAGTTATTGTTTTCAAAATCCATTAATTGAGTATCGTTAAAATCAATGTGTCTTAAGATTCCAAGACCATTAACAAGGGTGGTTGCCTTAAGGGCATAACAATAATGACCATTAATATAGGAAAGCTTAATTTCAGAGTTAGCAAATGTTTGTTTAGGCATTTTACTACAAGCAAATTTATGAGGAATAATATTTGAATTTTTCTTTTTAGCAGTTTTGCCAGTGTTTAAAAGAGATTCGAAATATTTAGGATTATTTTCTTTAACATAAGCTTCAATGCCAGTAGTATCAGCAATTATTATTTTAGATAATTCAGAATTAAGGTTTTTACAAATAGGTTCAGTAATATTAACTAAATGATTGAAAAAATTATGAATATGTTGAAGAAAATTAGATTTAAATCTAGAAAACTGTGATTCATTAGGTATAGTAGTGAATTCACAGAGTGAGCGTAGTTCACTAGATAGTTTTAATATAGTAATAAATGTTTCAGTTTCAGATAGGCCAAGTATTTTTTGAATTATCAATGCGGTTAGCATTGAGGAAAGAGAATAATCTCTTGGTCTACCAGTTGAAGAATAGTAGTCATTATAAAAACTTTGAGGAATTAATATTTTTAAATTTATATGTTTTTCGAATAAGTTTATAAATTTAGGTTTGTTTTCTTGAAAACAGTCTACGACTTCTTCATAAACGTCACATAAATGAATTTGATTTTTAATATTGATCATAAGGATACCTCCAAGAATTTATATTTTGTGGTTATTATATATATTCGACATTAAGTGGGGGAAATCCTTTTTGATAAAACTTGTAATTCCTTGAACCCTAACGGGTTTAGGAATTTTGCAAGCGGCTAGTATTAATGAATATAGGGGGAATAAATATGCCATTTATCAATATTAAGATGACAAAGGGTAGATCTCTAGAACAAAAGAGAGAATTAGTAGACGGTATTACAAAAGAGATAGTTCGTGTTTTAGATGTAAAACCGGAATGGGTAACAATTGTAATAGATGAATATTCCAGGGATAATTGGGCTAGTAATGGAGAAATACATTCCATAAAATTTGGACAAGGTTGTGGGAAACAGGGAACAGGAGAAAAATAGAGATATATATACTTTTATTTTATATAACCTTTTGCCAAGACATGTCTTGTTTTTAAAGAAAAAGTAAATATATTCGATAAAATCAATTAGACAGTATTTGCCATAAAATGCAGTGAGTTGGTATAATAATGAATGATTTTATTAATTGTTTAAAGAATACAAAAGTAATAAATAGACATGATATAGCTATTCTAAAAAAATATATAGATAATAAGTTTTCACAAGTAGATACAAAAAAAAGAGCAAGTATTTTATCTTCTACTATTAATAAAGCTATAGATAAATATTTAGATGGAATAAATAGTAACATGGTTCATGATATAAAAGTTCAAGTATTAAAAAGTACAATTCTTAATGGTAAACAGTCCATGGTTTTATATGATATTTTTACTTGCTATGTGAGTCAAAATAAAAATCTAAATAATTATTCAATTAGTGAATTATTAAAATGGTTAAATATTCAACTGGAAGTAGATATAGAAGAAAATCAATTGATAGATTTTCTTAAGTCACTTCAAATTTTTGTAGAAATAAAAAACCACGAAGAAGATAATTTAAATAAGAAACAAAATGAATTTGATTATGATAAAAGATATGAGAATGAGCAAACATTAAGTAATGAAGATGTAGAAAAAGTACAACAAGATAATTACAATATAATAGATGTAGACGAAAAAGTACATAATGACAAATATTATTTAAAAGAGAAACAGAAAGATGAATATTATTTAAGAGAAACAGGAAAAGATATAGTATTAAAGCAAGTAAAACTAAATATTAGAAAGATTGTTTTAAGTTGTAGTATATCATTCTGCATATTAGGATTAGTAGGTTTTGGAGTTTTGAATTTAAACAGTTCTTCAGTAAATAATATGAATAAAGCTGAAGATATAAATAAGAATATAGATCAAAGCAGAGTGGGAGAAAAACTAAAAGGGAAAAAAATAAATTCTAATGTACCACAATATATGAAATACAGGAAAGTAAATCAGAAGAAACTAAGAAGATTTTTAAATAAAAGAAATTCACTTTTAGCACAAGAACCTTATTTTTCAGCAATTATAAATTCAGCTAAAGATTTTAATATAAATCCAACTATACTTTTTGCAATTACAGGACAAGAACAGAACTTTGTTCCTGTTAATACATCTAAAGCTAAAAAAATAGGCAATAACCCTTTCAATGTATTTCATAGTTGGCAAGAATACAATACTAATATAAATGATTCATCAGAAATAGCAGCTCGAACAGTTTTTAATATTTGCAATGATATTCCTAAAGGAGCTAATCCATTTAAATGGATTAATAGAAAATATGCAGAGGATAAGAATTGGTGGAAGGGTGTACAAGCATTTTTTCAACGAATAAATTCACAAATATAAAAAGTATAAGTCTGGAATTTAAGAATTAGAATCCAGACTTATAGGTGCAGTGAAGTAAAATTCAGTACGTTCATTAGGAATACTGTTTACACCATATTTAAAATTATGGAGTTTCAAAATTTCACTACAAATAGCAAGACCTAATCCCATACCGCCTTTTTTATTATGTTTATAATATCTGTTCCAAATATCATCAATAATATCTTTGGGTATTCCAAGGCCATTATCAATTATAGAAACTTTTACATATTTTTCTAAGACTAAGGTTGAAATAGTTATATTACTATTTTCTTTACTAAATTTTAGAGCATTATCTAGAAAGTTATATAAAACTCTTAAAATATAATTTTCATCACCATATATAGTAGTATCTTGTGAATGTAAAATTAAGTTGATTTTTTTTTGATGAGCAATATATTTAAACTTATTTGTACATTCTTTAAGTAGAGTATTAATATTAAAATACTTCTTATTTAAATTTAAATTACCGCCTTGAAGTTTAGAAAGTTGGATAATTGATATAATAAGAGAATTTAATCTATCCACTTCTTTTATTATTTCATTAGAATATTCTTTAGCTTCATCTCCTATAACCATGCCATCTGTAATTGCTTCGCTATAATTTCTTATAATACTAAGAGGTGTTTTAAAATCATGAGATACATTTGCAATAAATTCTCTTTGCATTTTATATTCTTTTTCTAAATTTGAAGACATATGTTTTAAGCTATGTGACAAATCTTCAATTTCATCATTAGTATTTACGTTTATTTCTGTATTAAAATTACCATGTGCAATTTCATTAGATATATTTTTTAAGTATAGTATAGGATCTGTGAATTTTTTTCCCATGTAGTATATCAAGGGGATCGATATGATAAGTGTAATTAAAAATATACAAAGTAAAATTATATAAGTAAATTTTAAGTAATCTGAAGAAGATTTAAAATTTTTTAAAACTAATAATTCTCCAAATTCCGTATTAAGTTTACTATATAAAAATTGTTGTCCATCAGTTAGTTTAATGGTTCCTTGATAAGATAATTGTGAAAAATCAACATTTCTCCACAACCCCATCATTTTCATCTTTCCACGTCCCACTGGTGTAATAAGTCCGTCTTTTATTAGAAATGCATGTACATTAATGTTTTCATAAGAATATCCTTCTTTTAGTGAAACATGTATAGTTTTTGCTGTAGATTGTAGATCATCATATTCACTTTTAAGATAGAACTTAGATAAAAAAAAGCTGCTGCCAATAAAACAAATTAATATTACTAACAGCATTATTGAAAGAAAGTATTTTATTAATTTTTTAGTTATTCTATTGAACATTTATATCCTACTCCCCAAACAGTTTTTATGTGTTTATTACAGAAGTTTATTTTTTCTCGTAGTTTTTTTATATGAGTATCTACAGTCCTAGTATCACCTGTGTAATCATATTCCCAGACTTTATTTAAAAGATGGTCTCTACTAAAAACTTGATTTGGATTTTTGCATAAGAATAATAAGAGGTCAAATTCCTTTGGAGTTAGAGGTATTATAATATTATCTTCAAATACTTCTCTATTTATTTCATTTATGTTCATTGTTTCAAAGCTGAAATTAGCATTGTTATTTGAGGACATTCTATTTTTTATTCTAAGATTTACTCTAAGAACTAATTCTCTCATACTAAGAGGTTTAACCATATAGTCATCTGCACCTAACTCAAGCCCAAAAATTCTATCTTCTTCTTCTCCTCTAGCAGTTGTTAATATGACAGGAGTATTTTTTTCAGCTTTAATTTTACGAAGTAATGACCAACCATCTTTTTTTGGCATCATAATATCTAATATTATTAGGTTGTAATCATAATTTAATATAGCTGTTTCGCCAGCTTCTCCATCATATACACAAGTTACATTGTAATTTTCTTTTCTTAAATACAATGCCATTACATCAGCTAATTTTTTTTCATCTTCAACAATGAGTATTTTTCCTTTCATAGTATATCACCTATAATTATAAAATATTTATTAATTCAACTTTAACATATATATGTATAGTATATACGTTTTTTAAATAAATTTACACTTATAGATTATGGTATTTTTAAAAGTGTATGGAACATTTTTCAAAATAGTGTTGCCTATATCTAGATTATAGAAGATGTACAATTTCACATAGTGATATTAAAAATCTTTTATTACAAATATAATAATCAAAAATTTTGATTAAAATATGTTTTAGTTGTGATGAATTTGTGAAAATATAATAACTATCATGACATAAAACGACAAAATATGACGGAAACGATATGAAATAGACAGTGCAGTGCTTTAACCGATGTAAGAATGCGTAAATATAGATGATTTTTTAGTATATTATGTGATATAATTTAAATATTAATAGTTAAGTTTATTATGAATAAAAAGAAAATTTAAAAATTAATTATAAACAAAGGAATGTATAGTTGTTTAGAAAATTTTAGATGATAACCATGGATGGAGGTGAAATCATGAAATATGAATTTTCACAACTTGTAGATATAAATGAGTTAAAAGAAGTGTTTGAAAGCCTTTATAGCATAATGGGAATTTCTATGGCGCTCAATGATGTGAATGGTAATATTTTATTTAGAATCGGATGGAGTGAGGTATGTAATAAATTTCATAGAAAGAGCAATATTACAAAGAAGAGATGCATTGAAAGTAATAAAAATATTATAAACAGAATAAGAGATAATAAGTTATATGTCGTTTCAAAATGTAAAAACGGACTTATTGATGTTGCTATGCCTATAATGATAAATGGTTGTCATATGGCTAATATAAAGATGGGGCAATTTTTTTTAGAAGAACCAGATATAATGAAATTTAAAAAACAAGCACAAGAAATTGGATTTAATCAAAGAGAATATTTAAAGGCAATTATGAAAATCCCTGTAATTTCAAAAGAAAAACTTGAAAAATGTATAAGTGTTTTGGTTCAACTTGCGAAATTTAGTGCTCAGTTAGGATATGAAAAAATAAAGTATTTAGAAGAAAAACAGAAAGCTAACAATAATCTTGAAGAACTAGCTGCTGTATATGAACAACTTTATGCTTCAGAAGAAGAATTGAGAGTACAGTATGATGAACTTCACAATAGTCAAAGGTTATTAAAAATAAGTGAAGAAAGATATAGACTTGTACTTGATGCTACAGATGATGGAATTTATGATTTAAATATAAATAAAGATGAATTATATTATTCACCAAAAGCTAAAAAAATGTTAGGAATTACAAGTAATAAGAATTGTAATTATGAAACGTGGGAGAAAAGCATTCATTTAGAAGATAGGAACAGAGTCATTAATGCGTTAAATAAATATTTGAAGTCAGAAATAGATACTTTCAATGTAGAATATCGACTATTGAATAAAGATGATTCATATTTATGGATAAGAGATAAAGCTATAATTATATATGACCAAAACAATGAACCGGTTCGTATGGTAGGAGCTTATATAAATATACATGAACAAAAAAAATGGGAAGAAGCTATAATAAAAATTGCTCATTATGATACATTAACAGGTCTTTTAAGTAGAAAAATTTTTATAAATATGCTGACAGAAGAATTAGTAAAATGTAAACAAGGAACTATATTTTTTATTGATTTGGATAATTTCAAAAAAATAAATGATACTTTAGGGCATGAAGCAGGAGATGAATTACTAAAGAATGTATCTGAAAAATTGAAAGAGTTTATAAGTGATGATATTGAAATTTGTAGATTTGGAGGAGATGAATTTTTAATACTTCATAGAAATATTTATAATTATAGAGATGCTGAAAATTTTATAAAAAACATTATAAATGAAGTGTTTAAGAAACATTGGATAATAAAGAATACTCTTTTTTATATAACAGCAAGTATTGGAATAACCACATATCCTAAAGATGGAATTAGTGTAAATGAAATTCTAAAAAATGCAGATACTGCCATGTACAAAGCTAAGGCATTAGGAAAAAATAAATATGAGTTTTTTAATAGAAATATGTATATTGAAATATTGCAAAAAACTCAAAAAGAAAATGATTTAACAAATGCATTAAAAAATAATGAATTTATAATTCAATATCAACCTCAAATTGAAACGGAAACAAGAAAAATTTTAGGGTTTGAAGCATTATTAAGATGGAAACATTCGGAGAAAGGTTTTATACCACCCAATGAATTTATTCCATTGGCAGAAGAAACTGGACTTATAGTTGATATTGGTGAGTGGGTATTTAAAAAAGTATGTGAGCAAAATAAAAAATGGAAAGATGAAGGATATGATTACAAGTATATTTCTGTTAATATATCATCTATTCAACTTCAGCAAGATAATTTTTTAAATACAATTAATAAGATAATAAAAGAAACTGACATTGATCCTAAATTTATTCAATTAGAAATTACAGAAAGTGTATTGATGCAGAATATAGAAGAGAATGTAAAAAAATTAGAAAGACTTATAAAATTAGGAATGGATGTTGCTATGGACGATTTTGGTACAGGATATTCTTCTTTAAATTATTTGAGGAAGATACCAATAAATACTTTAAAAATTGATAAGTCTTTTATTGATAATATTTATGAAAATTCAGTAGAAGGTAACATAATAGAAGGTATTGTAATATTAGCACATAAAATGCATTTAGATGTTGTTGCAGAGGGAGTAGAAACAGAAGAACAATTAAAGATTTTACAAGAGAAAAATTGTGATAAAGTGCAAGGTTATTTTTTTAGTAAACCTCTTTATATTGAAGAAGCAGAAAAGTTACTAAAAAAAGGATTTGAAAAATAAAAAAATTAGAGAAATATTTGTGATACATAGGGTTTGTAAATAAGTTTAGAGAACATACATAGATTTGTGTAAATCAAATCTATGTATGTTCTCTAATTTTATTTTTTATTATTACCAGTCTTTTTTTTAATAGTATTTTCTTTAATTTTATTCTTTGTGTTTTCATTTTTTTGTTCATTTATTTTTTTATTCTTCTCATTTTTTTTAATTTTTTGTTTAGCTTCTTCAGATTTATTTATAATGTTTTGTTTTTTTTGTTCAGTTTTTTCATTTTTATGGTTAACTTCTTTTAATTTATTTTTAGTATCTATCAAGTTTTCTTCAGTCTCTGATTTTTTATTAGAAATTGAATCATTTTTAGTATTAATTTTTAATTCATTATCACTTTCAGTTTTTTCATTAACTGTAAATTTAGGTTCTTCTTTTATATCTTTTTCTATTTTTTTAGGTTCTAGTGAGTTGTTTTGTTTTATGCCGCCTTTCATTACCTCTTTCTTTGTTTCGAAAGCAGCTTTAAATTCTTCTTTAGCTTGAGTAAATATTGTTAGTTGTTCGTCTAAAAGTTCTTGAGCTTTTTTTAATGCTTCTTCAGTACCAGATTTTTGTATTTTCTTAAGTTCACGTTTTGCTATATTTAAATTTTTCCTAGCAGTATTTAATTCATGACGTTTTTCAACCATAGCAGTTACAGCTTCTTTTTTAGCTTTTTGCATTTCTATAACTTTTTCTAAGACTTCTTTTGAGTCAACATTATCTTCAAGGTCTTCTTTAATGGAGCCTAATACTTCTCCAGTAGTATTTTGTGTATCTTGTATTTCTTCTTGTAATTCTTCTAATTCCTTATCTATTGTTTCATCATTATTTTTTAAATCATCAGAATTAATGTTTTGGGAAGTATTTTCTTCTTTGATGTCTTCATAATTTTCTTCCATAAGTTCAGTAAGTTTATCAACTGAATCATTAATGTAATTATTATATTCTTCTAATGCTTGTTGAGCTAATTTAGTTTTTCCTTCTTCAGCCATTTGTTCACTTTCTCCAAGTCTTTCTTTAGCTATATCAGAAAGAACTTTAACTTTTTTAGTATTTGAAAAAGTAAATGATAATTTCAAACTATCTATAGCGGTATCTATTGGATATAAAATACTATCAGGGGTTATACCAGCTGCATCTTTTAATGAAATGCTATTTTCTTCAGCTAAAGCTGTAAAAGATAAATTTGTTGCAATAAGTATAGAACCAATAAATATACTAATTTTTTTCATAAATATAAACCTCCTTATAAATATTTCTTGAAATTCAATTAAACTTAAAACAGTTACCAGTGTTTTAATAGTTATTACTTTGTTCACTTATATATACGATATAAGAAAATTTTTAAGGGGGTACTTTAAAAAATAGTGTAAACTTTCGAAAAATATTATTATATATACGTTTATTTAAAAGTACCCTTTTAAATATTTAACAAATTACGTATTATAATAATAGAAATACGGAGGTGCATTAATGAATTTAAACTTTTTCAGCAAAAGTCATAGTGAAAAAACTAGCGATATAAAAAATATTAATGAAAGAGATAAATTTATAGAAGATAATAAAAAATTTATTTATGATTTTTGTTGTCAGATATGTAACAGAAAATTAAATTGGAATAATGATGATGAGTTAAGTATAGGATTAATTGCTTTTAATAAAGCATGTAGCACATATAATGCTGATAAAGGAAATTTTTTTATGTATGCTAAAGTGTTAATGAAAAATTCACTCATAGATTTTTTTAGAAAATCTAAGAATACTCCATATTTGGTTTATAATAATACAGACCAAAATATAAATTACATAGATTATAAAAATTCTATGAAAGAATTTGATATAAATTTTGATAATGAGAAAAGGTCTGAGGAAATAGCTTTGTTTTCCAAAGAATTATTAAAATATAAGATTAATTTTTCAACACTTGTAGAAAATTCACCTAAACATAAAGATACGAGAGAAAAATTATTAAATTTAACTATCCAATGTTTAAAAAATGAAATCATTATGAAATATGTAAAAGATAAAAGGAAACTACCTGTTAAACGAATAGTTATATTTACTAATGAAAAACGAAAATTTATAGAAAAATGGCGCAAATATATTATAGCTTTAATTATTATATTAAATAGTTCTGAGTATATGTATATAAGATCATATTTAAGTATAAAGGTAGGTGAGAATAGTGAAAAATAAAGATGTTAAAGGGATAGTGATGGAAGTAGGTAAAAGTAAAGCAGTTATTATGACAGATAGTGGGCAATTTGTAAAAGTAAAAACAAAAGGAATAAAATTAAATATAGGAAAAGAGTATAGGGGAGAAATTTGTAATAACACAAGTTTTTTCTTTAAACCAGTTATTGCTGCTTGTATATTAGTTATGATTTTTATGAGTGTATTGGCTAGAAATTATTATACTGTTATTGCATACGTTTCAGTAAATATAAATCCTTCAGTAAAGTTAGGAATTAATAGGTGGAATAAAATAATAAAAATACAACCACTAAATAAGGATGGAGAAAAAATAATAAAATTATTATCAATAAACAATAAATCATTACAAGATGGGTTGAATTTAATTGTTGAGGAAGCTAAAAAAGAAAATTTCATAAATGATAAATATATACAAGACGGAAAAATTATAGATATAACTATAGATAATAATGGAGAAAATCAAATTGATTTATCAAGTTTTAAAGAATATATTAAAGAAAATAGTTTAAAAGTAATGATTAGTGATAGTAATTCTAAAAATAAATTTAATACAATAAATGACGAAAATATGAAAAAAAATATAAAAGAACAAAATAAAAATCAAAATGTAAGAGACATACAAAGTAATAGTGCAGCTAAGAATATTAAAGAACAAAGATCCCAAAATAATAAAGTAATAAAAAAGAGTAATATAGATATTAAAAATAAAAATGATAACAAAGAAAATAAAAGTAATAATAAGAATAATTTTGAAGATATCCATAATGTAAATAAAAATGATACGGACAATACAAATAATAAATTTAATATAAATAATAAGGTAAAAATAGATAATGAAAGAGAAACAAATAATAAAAAGTATGAAAAAAATAATGGTAATAAAAATTTAAAAGTTGATGAAAATATAAAAACAAATAATAAAAAAATCAATCAAAACAGTGAAAATAAAAAATAGCTTGTTATCATAAGAAAAATATGATACAATGTTAAAAATGAAAAAAGTCGTCTTTAAATTCAGTCCTGTGAGACTGGCAAGATAGTTATACAGAAGTAGTACAAGTGTATGTAGGAGTATTATGCCTTCTTGCCAGAGTTGCAGGAGGGCTTTTTATTATAATAATAAACTTTTAATTCAGTCCAGAGAGACTGAGAAGGGAGAAATCTATATGTCAGAAAACGTAATGTCAACAAAAGCAGAAATAAAAGAAACACCATCAATAATTAATTCTTCAAAAAAAGCAATATTAGCACTTCAACATTTAATAGCAATGTTTGGTGCTACTGTATTAGTTCCAATATTAACTGGTTTTGACCCATCAATAGCACTTTTAGCAGCTGGTCTTGGTACGCTTATATTTCATCTAACTACAAAGGGAAAAGTACCTGTTTTCCTTGGATCATCTTTTGCATTTATACCTGTAATACTTACAGTTAAGAATATGTACCATGGAGATTTAAGTTATGTTCAAGGTGGAATAATAGTAGCGGGACTTATATATGTAATTGCATCTTTATTAATAAAGAAAATCGGAGTGCAAAGAATAGAAAAATATCTTCCAGCTCAAGTAGTAGGACCAATGATAATAGTAATAGGATTAAACTTAATACCAACAGCTTATGGTATGGCATCAAACAACTTATTAGTTGCAGCAATAACACTAGGTGTAGCGTTGTTTATAAATTTTGGATGTAAGGGATTTATCAAACAACTTGGAATATTAATAGCAGTAACGATTGGATATGTAGTTGCACTTAGTATGGGATTAGTTGATACTAATATAATAATGAATGCTAAAATTGTTTCACTGCCCAATTTCTCACTACCAAAATTCTCAGTACCAGCAGTAGCAACAATAGCACCAGTAGTACTTGCAGTTTTTATGGAGCATATAGGAGACATAACAACTAATGGTCAAGTAGTAGGAAAAAATTTCATTGAAGATCCTGGTTTAAATAGGACACTTTTAGGTGATGGACTTGCAACTATTTGTTCAGCATTTATAGGGGGACCTGCTAATACAACATATGGTGAAAATACAGGAGTTCTTGCAATAACTAAAAATTATGATCCAGCAATACTTAGATTAACAGCTGTATTTGCTATAATGCTTGGATTTGTAAGTAAAATTGGAGCTGTGTTAAAAAGTATACCAGTACCTGTAATGGGTGGAATAAGCTTGATGTTATTTAGTATGATAGCACTAATAGGAGTAAAAACTATTAAGAATAATAATGTTGAATTTAATGTTAAAAATACAATAGTAATGTTAACAATACTAATACTTGGATTTGGAAGCGGATTAATTGAAAAACATTTAGGAATAACAATAGGAATTCCAATAACTGCAACAGTAAAAATTACAGGTTTAAGTTTTGCTGCAATTGTAGGAGTAATATTAAATGCAGTCTTAACATTATTAGATAGAAATACAGTAAAATAATTTGAATATAGATGAATTCCCTAAAAGCATAAAAAAAGTCCCTGTATTTATAAAAGGGCTTTTTTTATGCTTTTGTTTTTGTTAAAAGTTTCTGAGCAATATATCATTTGCTGTAGCGATTGTTTTCACCTGCGAAAGCTGAATTATTAATTTTTTTTGTAGTATATTAATTTTATTTGAATTTTTACTTAAAACTAATTGACATAGGAAAATTAATTGCTATAATTTTGTTCATATGGTTAATTTTTTTATACAAAAAAGTATAAGTATTAACCTAAAAATAGAACAGTTACCAGTAGAAATTAATAATTTTTTAAAGAAGTAGAAAGTTAATATGTGATATAATATAATAAGTGCAGTAAGTAAAAAAGGAGTGTAACTATGAGTAATAAGAGAGATAAACTTGATATGATAGACAAGCTTCATGAGCAAAAAATTCATAAATTAAAGAAAAGAGCATCAAGAGGAAAAGAACAATCTAGTGAAGAGTTTAAAGAAAAGTATGAACAAGAAGAGAAATATATAAAAGAAATGAGAGAAATGGAGTTAAAAAGAGAACTAAGAGATAATACTATTATGGGAGTTATTGTTGGTTCAATTTTAATTTTATGTTTAGTTATAGGTATAAAATCAATTTCTTATGCAAAAAAAACATCAGATTCTAATAAAGTAGCTGTTAAACAAGAGCAAAAAGTAGATGCTGAGGAAGATTCAAAAGATACAAACAAAGGAAAAGAAGAAGATAAAAAAGAACCTAAAATAAAATACAATTCTAAGATATTTACTTCGTTAAGTCATGAGGCGGATAGAAAAAAAATATTAAGCAATGCGCTATCAGCTAATGGTGGTAAATATTCAGGATTAAACATTAAATTGATGGTAACAATACTAAGAACTAATGGTGTAAATGTTCCAAAAAATATTTCAAGAACAGATACATTAGTAAAAGAATTAGAAAAATTAGGTTGGAAAAAGAATACAAACTATAAGGAAATGCAAAAAGGAGACATAGTATTTACTACAGATACAGTAGGAATTTCAGGTGTTCCAAGTCATTCATACATATTTATGTTATGGGAAAATAGTAAGAAAGAGAATGGATATATTGTAGATGCTCTTCAAGCAAAACAAGGAGTTACTTATCATAAAAGGAATATAAGTGTTCAATCAGAAACTGCAGATAAGTTGCAATTTTTTATGAGAAAAGAGTAAAAAGTACCAATGCTAAAGTTTTTTAACTTTTAGTGTTGGTATTTTTTTATGCAATGTGTGTCTGTGCTCTTTATTATAAAATCAATAATTGTAAATGTTGGTATAAATATTATCTATATAAATAGTAATATTTATGATATAATGTAGTGTTGTGCTGTAAAATAATTTTCTATGATGGGATAATAGCATATGTAGATAGTATAGGAAGATGGTAAATAAATTTACGTAAGAAAGAGGTAGTATATGGAAAACATACATAAAATAAAAAACAAACAAAAAGATAAATTTTTTATATCTATAAAAGATACTTGTAAAGTTAGAGAGGTTTTAAGTAAATTAGTTAAAGATGATTTAAATAATATAAGAAAAAGTTTGGAAATAAAAGGTATAAGTCAGTTAAAAAAACAAGATTTAATTGATGAATTGGAAAAAAGTATAGTTAATAAATTGGAGTATATATTCAATGAAAAATTAAATTCAAATCATTTAAATTACATATGTGAAATGATTAATAATAATGGTATTATAAAGTTTCATGAAAACCTTAGACAAGAAGTCTGTTGCTTAAAAAAATTAGGTATAGCTTTTCCAGTAATTTTAGAAAATGGAGAAAAAGTTATAATTATTCCTGAGGATTTAAGAAACTTTATAAAACAAATTTTAAGTAGTGGCGAAGAAAAAAATGATGTAAAAATGAATGCTAAATGGATAAAAACAACTAAAGGTATTTTACATTATTACGGAGTATTAAACATAGAAGATGCGTATAACATGGTAAAAAGACTTTCTAAAGAGAAAATAGATTTTTATGAATATACAATGAACATGCAAAATTTAGAAAATGAATCATATGTATATGATAAGGAAAATGCAGTGCTTTATTTAAAAGAAGTAAAAGAACCTATACATATTTTTAACGAACAGAAAAAGAATAAAGAACTAGAATATTATCCAATTACTATAGACATGGTTAATAAGGCTAGTAAAGATGTATTTACAAAATTTGAGAATGATTTTTATAATTTGTTAATAAAAGAATATGGGTTAAATAGCTTTGAGGCTACAAAAGTAATTAAGATTTGTGTAGAAAAGATAAAAAATAATTATTACTTTAAAGATATATTAGAGTGTTTCTTTCAATTTATTAATTTTAAAAGTTCTAAACAAGCTAATAAATTTGTTAATAGTGTACAGAAACTATATGATAATACAAGAATGTGGGTATTAAAAGGATATAGTGAAAGTGAAAAAATCCAGTTACAAAAAGGTTTATCAAACATGAATCAAAATTCAAACAAGTATAATAACAAGAAAAAGATAGGTAGAAATGATCCTTGTCCTTGTGGTAGTGGAAAAAAATATAAGAAATGTTGTGGAAGATAAGGTATAATTTCTAACCCAATTAAGTTTATAAAAACATATATTGCAAACAAATCATATAAAAGAAGTTGTTAAATTTTTTATATGTAAAATTTTTCTAAAGCAATATATGTTTTTATATTGTATAATATATGTAAAGGTTTTAATGGTGAGGTGAAATATATGAAGAAAAATATAAAGTTATATTTGTTGTCTGGATTTCTAGGATCAGGAAAAACTACTTTTTTGACTAATTTATTAAATGATTTATCAAATGAAAAAATTGGAGTAATAATGAATGAATTTGGCAAAATAGGAATTGATGGACCAATAATTAAAAAACAAGGCATGGAGCTTGTGGAAATCAATAGAGGTTCTATTTTTTGTTCTTGTCTAAAATTATCTTTTGTATCAGCTATGGCAGAAATGGCAGATAAAGATTTAAATTATTTATTTGTTGAGAGCTCAGGACTTGCAGATCCTTCAAATATAGGAGATGTTCTTTATGGTGTTAAACAGACTGAAGGAGATGTTTATGATTATAAAGGAGCAATATGTATTGTAGATGCCCTTAATTTTTTACAGCAAGTACAAGAGTTAGAAACAGTTGAAAGACAAATAAAATTTTGTCATCTTGTGGTAATAAATAAAACAGATTTGGTATCTGAAGAAATTCTAAATGAAATTAAAGAAAAGATTCGCCAAATAAATGATAAAGTTGAAATTAAAGAAGCATCTTTTGGAAAATTTGAATATGATTTTTTATATAAAGATATAATTAAAAATCAAGAAATAGAAGGAGAAGATACAACTAATACTCCTAATAGTAAGCCAAAAACATTAACATTAACTTATAATGGACAAGTTAATAAAGAAGAATTAAATAAATTTTTAGAGATAGTTTCAAAGGATACATACAGAATGAAAGGATTTCTTTATTTAGATAATGGATGGAATCAAGTAGATGTGGTAAATAGTAAAATAGATTACAAAAAGTGTGAAGATAAAAAAGAAGATTCTAAGTTAGTTATTATATCTAAAATAGGTCCAAAAGTAATTAAACCAATAATAGATACTTGGAATGAAATTGTTAAAAATGATATGAAGTTAAGAAATTAAAAATAAAAGTATGGAGATATAATTGATTATAACTCCATACTTTTATTAATTTTGGTTTTATACTGAAAGTCCAGATTTTTTTAGAGCAGGTAGTGTTTTATGAGCAACTATTACTGCAACACCGCTAAAAACTAAATCTTTTATTATAAAAGGAGTAAAACCTAATTGAAGTGCTTTAGCTACATTTATAGGTTTATTTAAATAAAAGTTTAATATTAAATACAAATAAAGAACACCAAAAATATAAAAAATAGATAATCCACAATAAATTCCAACAGTAAGATTTTTTATATTTATATTTCTATTTTCTGTTATTTTACCAATAACATAAGCGCCTATTATAAAACCTATAAGATAACCAAAAGTGGGCGATAATATACTACCAGGTCCACCACTTCCTCCTTGAAAAACAGGAGCTCCAATTAAACCTATTAATACATAAACTATTTGAGAAAGTGCACCTAATCTTGAACCTAACAGAACACCAGCTAAACAAGCAAAGAACGGTTGAAAAGTAAGAGGAACCCATGGGGTAGGTATTGAAATATACGCACCTATAACCATTAATGCAGCAAATAATCCAACTAAAGTTATATCTTTTGTTCTCATAATATTACCTCCATAATTGTTAACTTTAGAATTAATATTTAGTTTACAATATGATAATATAATATTAAAATATAATTGTCAACTTTATAATATATAAAGTTTACAATTATATATAGATAGGGAGAGGATAAAGTGGAAAATAGAACATTATATATAAGACCCCATCATATGCTATGTATGCAGGGATTTCAAGGCTATGGATATGATAGTGATTTCGCAAAAAATATGAAAAAAATAATTGAAATTATAAAAAAAGACACCAATATAGATATTGAAATTATTGAGGGATGCGATGATATATGTAAAAAGTGTCCAAATAACATAAATAATGTTTGTATAGATAAGGTAAAAGTAAATAAAATAGATAGTCGGGTTATGGAAAAATTAAAAATGCATATAGGAACAACATTAAAATCTAAAGAAATATTTCAATTTGCTAATGACAAACTAAAAAATTTTCCTGAGGCAAATTATGTTTGTGGAAATTGTAGTTGGAAAAAAGTATGTTTATGGTTTAAAGAAGCAATAAATATATCAAAATGAAAAAGTTAGGTTGGAAGGCATAAATAAACAAGGTAAAAGAATTGATTTCTATAATTAAAAGGGAACGTCTCAAAATAGATTTTAGATACAATATATTAAGATATTAATTTAAGAAATAATCAATATATTGTATTATTTTTTATTTTGAGACAGTCATTTATCCTCCTAAGGTAATATCTTGGTTATTGTACCATTTAAGTGCATTATGTAAATGTTCAGGTTTAAAATCAGGCCAGTAATCATCGATTACATAAAAATCTGAATAAACTGATTGTACAGGTAAAAAACCACTTAATCGTCTTCTTCCTCCCCAGCGTATAATTAGGTCTATTCTAGATATGTCATTAGATTTTAAATAATCTACAATAGTTTTTCTATTCATATTATTGTCTTGTGGTAAGTTACCTAAATCCCATTCCCAACCATAATTCACTAAAAAATTGACTTTAATATCTCCTTTACCAAAAACTGTTCTATGTTCAGTATATGGTAAAAGTTCTTTAGGGAACATTTTAGAATTTGTATTACCTACTACTAATAATGAAGCGTCTTGATTACTTATCATTTCTACAGCTTTTACACAAGAGTTGGTAAATGCTTTTCTTTGTATAGAAGGTCTTTTAGTATTATCAGTAGTAAAGCCGTAGTATGTTAATTCTTTTATTCCTATGTTTTTACAAAGTTTAAATAAGATTAATCCAGGATTTAATCCAGAGTCATATCCTTTGTCTTTGGTTAAACCATGATTTGTTGCCCAGCGTCTGTTACCATCGGGTATAATTCCTATGTGTTTTGGTAGTCTCATGCAATCACATCCTAATTTCAATTGTACTACATAATATTTTAACCAATTTTTACATAAAATAATCATTGTAACTAATTAAATCTATAATATAATAATTTTTTTACATTAAGTTGATAATAGATGGAATAAGATATATAATTTAAATATGCTTATTTACCCTACAGGGGTATGTGAAACAATTAAAAATATAAAATTATACAAAGGGAGAGATGTTTATGAAAAAGAAATTATTAATAGATGGTATGAGCTGTGGTCATTGTGCTATGCGTGTAAAGAATGTACTGTCTGATTTAAAATCAGTTAACAATGTAGATGTCAATTTAGATAAAAAATCAGCTTTAATAGATATGAAAGATAATATTGAGGATAGTATATTAAAGGAGACTGTAGAAGAAGCAGGATATGATGTTATAAGTATAGAAAAAGAATAAGCGTTTAATAACTTAACTTTTGTAGTAAAAAAATTTGAATAAATAATTAGTAATCTTGTTAAAAAAAATAACATTTTTATATTAAAAAATAAAACTTAATATTTATGGCAAATACAAAGATAAAGTACAAAGAATAGAGAAGAAATAATGAAAAATTTCCTGAAATAAAAACATCCTTATTTGTTCTTTAAACTTTGTACTATGTACTTTACCTAAATACACATTTACTAACTTCATATATTTATGTCAAAGACTTATTTTGTGCAGTAAAAAGTTTCAGAGTAAGGTATTATTTCGTTCAGTGACTGTTTTCATCTGTGAAAGTTAAGTTAATAATTTTCTCATAACATAAGAAAGGTTTTTGCTTACCATTATTAAAAAAAACACTTCCAGTTTTGTTGTATCCGCATTTTGTGAAAAGAGATTGCATTTTTATATTTTCAATATACGTATCTGTTCTAATAGAAAGGTAATTATTTTTTAATGCAAATTCTTCAGTAAATTGCATCAATTTTTTTGCAATACCTTGACCTTGATATAAGGGATTAACAGCCATTCTATGTATAACTAAAATATTTCCAATAGAATTTTCCCAATTAACATCTTTATATTCAACTGGTTGCTCTTCATTAAGAACTATAATTCCCAAATAGTTTTCACCATCTTTTAATATGTAAAGAGAATTTTCTTTTATATCAGTAGAAATTACTTCTTCATTAGGATAACAGTTATCCCACTGATAAGAACCTTCCATATTCATTTTTTTTACTGCACTTGAAATTAACAGCATAATATTTGATAGATCTTCATTTAAAGCTTTTACTATTTTCATAAAATCACCTCTTTTAAGAATTATTTGGTTAGTTACTAATTCAACTTTCACAGTAAAAAAATACTGCCTAGCGAAGGAAAATGATATATTGCGTAGGAAACATTTGAACAAAGTTTACAAGTTCTTAGCTTTACGAATTTGAAAAAAATCATTTTTTAATTACTGATTCCTATGGAATATTAATTAAAAAATCTTTTTTCAATATGAGTAAAGTTTAGAACTTGTTATTGAAGTGAAAGGTTTCTGAGCAAGATATCATTTCCCGCAGCGATTGCATTCTATTTGCGAAAGTTGAGTTACTAATTTTGTAGAAAGACATCATTGTTAAGGTTTCATTTTTCTTAATGTGATGGTTAAATTATTAATAGTTTATCATAAATATTCATTTTGCAAAATTAAAATTATACAAAACAAAGAGCTGCCTCAAAATATATTGTACTTTTATTTTGAGACAGCATAATCATTTATTAATTATATTAATTTGAATCTTTTAGAAATTTAAAAAGAATTTTTTCAATTTCGTCTGCTTGGTCACTGCTTACATTGATAGTTTTTCTATATCCATCTAAAGCTTTCATTTCTATAAGTCCAAATTCTTCATTAGTTTTAAGATCTACATCTCTTTGAAATTTTAAAATTTTATATCCATCGTTTATCATTTGATTTATTTTACTATGCATAAGAGATACCTCCAATCTATAAAAATCCATTTTAATTAGTATTATTTACATAAAATATATAAGTATACTTTGAATTATTAAGATTTAGTGTGCAAAATTAATAGGGGATAAAGTTTTCAAGATAGAAGAAAAATAATATTTATCTATATAGTGTATACTTTTAGTGCTAATGTGACATATTTATGGTGTGATGAGTTAATTTTTAATTTTTTTTATAGACAAATATTAAAAAATGAAACTAAATATTAAAAAAACAAAAAAAATTCACAAAATTAATGAAAAATGTGATAGAATATTATTAAAATAACGATATAAAGTTATTTTATGTAAAATATTCATTAAATATCAATAAATATAAAAAAATGAGGGGGAGGCACACAAGATGATAGATAAGTTGATCTATGAAAATGATAATGAATTAGCAGTAATAATGGAGGAAGAACTCAAAAGACAAAGAGAGCACTTAGAACTTATTGCTTCAGAAAATTTTGCTAGTCCAACAGTTATTGAGGCTATGGGAAGCCATTTAACTAACAAATATGCAGAAGGTTATCCAGGAAAAAGATATTATGGTGGATGTGAATTTGTAGATAAGGTAGAAGAAGCGGCTAGGGAAAGACTTAAAAAGTTATTTGGAGCAGAACATGTAAATGTTCAGCCACATTCAGGTTCAAGTGCAAACATAGCAGCTTATTTTGCAATACTTAAGCCAGGTGATACAATATTAGGGATGAATTTATCTCATGGAGGACATTTAACACATGGAAGTCCAGTTAATATATCAGGAAGTTATTTTAATGTTGTATCATATGGTGTAGATAAAGAAACAGAAACTATTGATTACGAAGAAGTTAGAAGAATAGCAAAGGAAGCTAAACCTAAACTTATAGTTGCAGGAGCTAGTGCATATCCTAGAATTATTGATTTTGCTAAATTTAGAGAAATTGCTGATGAAGTAGGAGCATATTTAATGGTTGATATGGCTCATATTGCTGGACTTGTAGCAGCAGGACTTCATCCAAATCCAGTAGAATATGCACATATTGTAACTACAACAACTCATAAAACTTTAAGAGGACCAAGAGGTGGAGCAATACTTTGTAAAAAGGAATTTGCAAAACAAATAGATAAGGCTGTATTTCCAGGAACTCAAGGAGGTCCTTTGATGCATATAGTAGCAGCAAAAGCTATATGTTTTAAAGAAGCTTTAGGCGATGAATTTAAAGAATATCAAAAACAAGTAGTTAGAAATGCAAAAGCTTTAGCAAAGGGTTTATTAGATAATGGATTTAACCTTGTTTCTGGTGGAACTGATAACCATCTTATTCTTATAAATTTAAATAATAAGAATGTAACAGGTAAAGATGCTCAGAATATTTTAGAAAAAGTTAATATAACAGCAAATAGAAATTCAGTACCTTTTGAAACGAAAAGTCCATTTGTAACAAGTGGGATTAGACTAGGAACTCCAGCCATCACAACAAGAGGTATGAAAGAAAATGAAATGTTAGAAATAGCGGACATAATTTCTAAAGCTATAGATAATCCAGAAAACTTAGAGGGATTAAAAGAAAGAGTATTAGATTTATGTAACAGATTTCCATTATATAAATAATTAATTTGAACGTAAAACTGCTTTTGCAAAAAAATATTTGTAAAAGCAGTTTTATTTTTATTAAGAAAATTATAAATTTATAATTTCTTACTAAAGGGAAAGTTCTTTTATCTAATATGTGCCTCTGTTCCACAAATATTTTAAAGGAGAAAACTAAAATGGTATATGATGTTTATTGTTCAAAAATAGGAAATATTTTTATAGTTTTACAAGAAAATTGTGTAAGTAATGTAATAATAGGAGATAAAAATTGGAAGGAGTTCACACAGAAATTAAATCATATTGAAAGAGATTTAGTTAAATGTAAAGATGCAATTATTCAGCTAGAAGAATATTTTCAAGGAAATAGAAAAATATTTACAATTCCCCTTGATATTCAAGGAACAAAGTTTCAAAAAAAGGTTTGGAATGCTTTATTAAGCATACCTTATGGGGAAACAACAAGTTATAGTGATATAGCAAAAAAAATAGAAAATCCAAGGGCTATACAGGCTGTGGGACAAGCAAATAAAGTTAACAAAATTCCAATATTTATACCATGTCATAGAGTTATCAATAAAAATGGGAATATAGGTGGATATATGGGTGAAAGAAATGGAAAAAATATTGATTTTAAAAAATTTTTAATAGATTTAGAAATGAAAAATAAAATTTAATATGAGTATATGTGTAAGGAATAAAATAATTTGCAGTGGGAAATATACTATATGTAAATGAATTATATTTAGTATTTTTATGTAGAAAGGATTTACATAAATGCAAAACATATTACCTAAAGAATACACAAATACTATAATATCAGCCATATCAATTGTATGTGGAGCTTTAATTGGTGCAATATGTAGTTCAATTACAACAAAAAGAGCTACATCTGTAAGTATTGCTCAAGAAGATAAAATTTTTAAGAAAAAACAACAACATAATCAGAAGAAAGAAATTAGTGATATTTGTAAAGAAATGACTATCATTCGATTGGATATTTGTAATGCACTATTTCAAAGCATAAGAGCATTAAAGCAAATTGATAAAAAAGAAAATATATATAAATATCCAATACCTATAAATAAAGATTATTCACATTCAGTAGCAGTTTTAACGAGTAGATTTGAGCTAAAGGAAATGAGTTGTATATATCAATTATATGCAATTATAGAAAAAATGAATAAACATATACAACAATTTAGTGGTGAAGAGGTAAATGAGTATTGTATAAAAATTGATTATGAAATTTTTTTACAAAAGATATATGGATCTAATTTTAAAAAAGTTTTACAATTTGATGTAGAAGTAATAACATATAAGGAATTATATGATAATAATCTAATAAAAGAAGAATATAGATGTATATTACAAAAAATAGATAAAATAATAGAGGATATGGAATGCTCAATTTCTTAAAGTAATATTAGTTTATAACAAGAGGAATAACAGGTAAAGTCAGTGTATAAGTTATTATATGCTGATTTTTTGTATGTACTATGAGATTAAAGTACAAAATATTAGAGCATAAATTTCAAGTATAGTATAATTTTGAAAATAGTATAAAATTTAATGAAAACATTAGAAAATTTAAAAAAATTAAAGAATTCAAAGGATTTTAATTAAATATAGACTTGGATTTATTTTTATAGTCTGATACAATTAAATAAAGACAAAAAATAATATATGTACTTCATAGAAAAACATATGACGTTTTTATTATTTACACAATGGAAGTAAACGTTTAAAATACATAAAACAATTTCAGCAAAGAAAATATATTAAAAAATTAAGGAGGTAAATAATATGGGAAGTAAATGCTTAGAAAATTTCTTAAAAGAAGGGTTAGATGATTTAAAGAATAAAGGATTATACAATGAGATTGAATCATTAGAAAGCCCAAATGCACCAATTATTAAGATAAATGGAAAGGAATTAATAAATTTATCATCTAATAACTATTTAGGTTTTGCAACAAATGAAAAAATGATGGAAGCTGATAAAAAAGCAATAGATAAGTATGGAGTAGGAGCAGGAGCAGTTAGAACAATAAATGGTACATTAGATATACATGACAAATTAGAAAAGAAAATTGCAGAATTTAAGGGAGCAGGAGCTGCTATAGCATTTCAATCTGGATTTAATTGTAATGCAGGTGCAATTCAAGCAATAATGAATAAAAATGATGCTATATTATCTGATGAATTAAATCATGCTTCAATAATAGATGGATGTAAACTTTCAAAAGCAAAAATAATTAGAGTTAAACACTCAGACATGGATGATTTGAGAAAGAAAGCAAAAGAAGCAAAAGAAAGTGGACAATATGGAAAGATAATGGTAATAACTGATGGAGTATTTTCTATGGACGGAGATATAGCTAAACTTCCAGAAATAGTTGAAATAGCAGAGGAATATGATTTAATAACATATGTAGATGATGCTCATGGTGAAGGAGTACTTGGAAAAGGAAAAGGAATTGTACATCACTTTGGACTTGAAGGAAGAGTTGATTTAGAAATAGGAACATTATCAAAGGCATTAGGAGTAGTAGGTGGTTGCGTAACAGGAACTAAAGATTTAATTGATTGGTTAAAAGTAAGAGCAAGACCATTTTTATTCTCTACATCTTTAACTCCAGGAGCAGCAGCTGCTGTATTAGAAGCATTAAATATATTAACTGAAAGCTCAGAAGTTGTAGATAAATTATGGGAAAATGGAGATTATTTAAAGAAAGGTTTAAATAAATTAGGATTTAATATTGGTAAGAGTGAAACACCAATAACTCCATGTATTATAGGGGATGAAAAAACAGCACAAAAATTTAGTGCAAGATTAAGAGAAGAAGGAGTATATGCTAAATCAATAGTATATCCAACAGTACCACTTGGAACAGCTAGAGTTAGAAATATGCCAACTTCAACACATACTAAAGAGATGTTAGATAAAGCTCTTAAAATATACGGAAAAGTTGGTAAAGAACTTGGAGTTATAAAATAGTATAAATTATATAGATATAGTTAAATATTACTGGTTACTAAAAGGGGGGGAGCCATAATATTAGTAATAGCTAATTAAAGATTGTTTATTAATTCGCTTCTAGTTATATTAAGTTAGCTGCTAATATTAAATTTTAGTAACCAGTAATTAATAAAAATGGAGGGGAGTTTAATGAAAAAAATATTAGTAACAGGATGTTTAGGACAAATAGGTTCAGAAATTACAATGAAATTAAGAAATACATATGGAGCAGATAATGTTATAGCAACAGATATAAGAAAGCCAGAAAATAATGATGTTGTTAAATCTGGTCCTTTTGAAATAGTAGATGTAACAGATGGTAAGAAATTCGGTGAGATTGCTAGCAAGTATAAAGCAGACACAATAATTCATTTAGCAGCATTATTATCAGCAGTAGCAGAAGCAAAACCAGTACTTGCTTGGAATATAAATATGGGTGGATTATTTAATGCACTAGAAGTAGCTAGGGAATTAAAGTGTTCATTCTTTACACCAAGTTCAATAGGTGCATTTGGTCCATCAACACCAAAAGATAAAACTCCACAAGATACTATTCAAAGACCTCAAACAATGTATGGAGTAACAAAAGTTTCAGGAGAACTTTTATGTGATTATTATTTTAAAAGATTTGGAGTAGACACAAGAGGAGTACGTTTCCCAGGATTAATATCATATAAAACATTACCAGGTGGAGGTACTACAGATTATGCTGTAGATATTTATTATAAAGCTCTACAGGATAAAAAATATGCTTCATTTATAAAAAAAGGAACATATATGGATATGATGTATATACCAGATGCATTGGATGCAATAGTAAAATTAATGGAAGCAGACCCATCAAAATTAAAACATAGAAATGCATTCAATATAACAGCTATGAGTTTTGCACCAGAACATGTAGCAGATGCAATCAAAAAATATATACCAGAATTTGAAATGACTTATGATGTAGATCCTGTAAGACAAGCAATTGCAGATTCATGGCCAAATTCAATTGATGATACTGCAGCACGTGAAGAGTGGGGATTTAAACCAAAATATGATTTGGATTTAATGACAAAAGACATGCTTGAAAAATTAAAAGTAAAATTAAATATAAAGTAACTTGTTAAAATCGTCATAGTTATTTAAAATATAAAGTACATTATTTGCATAATAATTTAAAATAGCAAGTAATGTACTTTTTACTATACTTAAAGAGGTGAGTATATGAAAAATAAATATTTAATAGTTGATTCACGTGTGCTTCCAGATGTTTTTGAGAAAGTTATAGAAGTTAAACAATTATTGTATAAGGGAAAAGTTAAAGATATCTCTGAAGGAGTGAAGAAAGTTGGCATAAGTAGAAGTACATACTACAAATATAAAGATGCTATATTTACGTTATCAGAGAGTGTAAAAGGTCAAAAAGCTACAATGGCATTACTTTTAGAACATGAAAGAGGAACTTTATCGGGTATACTAGATAAAATAGCTTTACATGATGGAAATATTTTAACAATTAATCAAGATATACCTATAAATAATGCCGCCAATGTTACAATAACTTTTAATATGTCTGGTTTAGATGTTGACTTAAATGAATTAATTGCAGACGTGGAAAAAATGAGAAATGTTATTAAAGTAAATCTAATTGCTATGGAGTAGTATTAATTAATAATTCAACTTTCGCAGGTGAAAAATAGTCGCTGTGGGAAATGATATCTTGCTAAGAACTTATAAACTTTGTTCAAATGTTTCTTATGCAATATATTATTTCCCTCCGATAGACAGTATTTTTTTACTGCGAAAGTTGAGTTGCTAATCAATTACATGTTATTTCTATAAATTTTAGTTTATGTATTTCAAAATAGGGTAGTAATTGACAAGGTAAAAAATATCTTTTAAAATTTAAATAGTTAATATATTTTAAAAATGCGATATATTCAAAGAAAGGGGGATTAAAGTGGATAAAGAAAGGTATAAGGAAAAGTTAAGTGATTGGGCTGAAATTTTAAAAGCAATAGGTCATCCTACTAGATTATGTATAATTTGCAGATTATTGAATGAAGACTTAAATGTATCACAAATGCAGGAATGTTTAGAAATCCCTCAATCAACAGTATCACAGAATGTTGCTATTTTAAAATCAAAGGGAATAATTAAAGGACAAAGGCGCGGAGTTGAGATAGTTTATTCATTAATAAATGATGATGTAAGAAAAATTGTTAATGTATTTTTTGATGAGCATAATTTTACTATAAAATAAAATATTTAAAAAGCATGATTATAATATTACAATCATGCTTTTAGGAATAGATATATGTATTTTAGCAATAAAAGTTTTTAATTTCTTTTTTTATAGTATGAAAACCTGCTGTTTCAATATGGTTTTCTTTAATTATTTTTTTTATTTTTTCTTCATCCTTTTCATTGTATATTATGGATATACCACAAGAAGCTGAAAGTTGCCTTGGTGTTGGAGAAATAATATATTTTATCTTTTCTTTTTTTAGTAAAGATTCTAATTTAATTCCATTAGTATGATTATGAAAAAGTATATAATGTTTAATTTTAATCATTGTATCACCTTATATTTAAATCATTTCTAAGAAAGCTTCTACTCTAGTTTTAATTTGTCCAGAATCTTCATTAGAATATCCTGTTTCTATACGCATAACAGGAATATTATGTTCTTTTAAAACTTGTCTAACATCAGCATCTTCAATGGCATATGTATGGCAGAATGGTAGATTATAATCTATAACTCCATCCACATTATATTCTCCGGCATATCTTAATATATCATCAATTCTTCCGCTATTAGGGGTAAAACAGGCACAATTAACTTTTAAATATCTATCTGCTATATTTTTTATTAAATCATCTAAAGTTTCACCATTTTCACAGACTTCATTTTCAAAATATCTTGTTCCTGTACAAGTTTCTTCTACTACTACTTCAGCATCTAAGCTTTCAATAATATGATGTATTTTCCAATTAGGAAGTGCCATAGGGGTTCCTGTTATCATTATTCTCTTTTTTGTAGGTTTTTCTTTTTTTATTCTATCTTCTAATTCATCACAAAGATTATTCAAATTTTCAGTAAATCTATTTATATCATCGTAAAATGCAATTTGAGAAATTAAAAGTGAGTCTAAACCGCTAATAGGAGAAGGTTTATACTTTCTTAAATCATAAAGCCTTTTAAGAGCTCTTCTTTTTTTATTTACTAAATTAATAGCTGATTTTAATTTTTCAAAAGTGATTTTATTTCCAGTTAATTGTTCTACTTTTTTTATGAATATTTTTATTTCATTTTGCCATTTTATATAGTCTTTTTCTGTTTTCATTTGAGGAAGATCCATAACGTGTACAGGAACATATTTATTTAATAATTCCCAAGCTTTTTTCTTACCATCACAAGTAGTTTCACCAACTAAAATATCACATGATTGAAAATACGGACAAGTAGCATCAATTTTTGCTCCTGTAAATGCTTTAATGAGTGGACAGAGATTTTTAGGAAGAACTTTTTCTCCACCCTCTACCCAAAATTCTGAACCAGCACATAGACCAACTCCTAATGCGCCTGCAGCTAGTATGACTTCATCTGGTACAAATACGCAAAATGTACCTAATACTTTTCCACCATTCTTTTTAAATTCATCTAGTTCTTTAATTCTAGCTCCATGAACTTCAGACACAACATAGTTATAATAGTTCATTCCTTCAGGCCTATCTTCTTGTTCTAAATAAACGGAACTATATAATTCTGGTAGTATTTCACATAATTGATCATGTTTTTTTAAATCAATTCCTAAATCTGTCCAAAGCTTTCTATAATCTCCCATCTTAAGTTCACTCCTAACATAAAATTTTCTGTATGTTTAAATTTTACCATAATAATAATGATTACGATTACATATAGAAAATTATCATTGATGTGTATATAACTATTAGAAATTTAAATAATTCAACTTTCCCAGCTGATAAAGCAAACAACCATGAATGATATTTTGCTACCAAACTGTTAACTATATAAAAATAAAATATAAATATTAAAGTTAAAAGGACAAATAATAAAGTTCCCTTTATAGAAAAACTTTGTATATAATTTTAAAATTCATGAATAGTTGTTATGATATAATAATAGTAAAATTGTCAATGATAATAAATAAGATATTTTTATCTGCGAAAGTTGAATAAGCAATGAATGTTAAGGATTATGGAAGTAGGTGGAAAAATGCAGGAAATAGCTAAAGATATTCTTAAAAAATATTATGGTTATTCATCATTTAGAAAAGGGCAAGAACAAATTATAACGAGTATTTTAGAAGGAAATGATACATTTGTTATAATGCCAACAGGTGGTGGTAAATCTCTTTGCTACCAGATACCAGCAATGATATTAGAAGGAATAACTATTGTTGTATCACCCTTAATTTCTCTTATGAAAGACCAGGTAGATACTTTGAATAATTTAGGAATACCTGCAGCATGTATAAATAGTTCTATAAGTACTAAAGAAGTTGACAATACGATAGAAAAGGCCAGAGATGGAGAATATAAATTATTATATGTAGCACCTGAGAGATTGGAAGTAAATTCTTTTATAGATTTATTAAATTCACTTGAAATTTCTCAAATTGCAATAGATGAAGCACATTGTGTATCACAATGGGGACATGATTTTAGAACAAGTTATAGAGTCATTGCTCCAGTAATAAATACATTAAGGAAAAGACCAATAATATCAGCTTTTACGGCTACAGCTACAGAAAATGTTAAAGAGGATATAATAAAACTTTTAACTTTAAAAAGTCCTAATACATATGTTACGGGATTTGATAGAAAAAATTTATGTTTTAGAGTTATAAAAAACGAAAATAAAAAAGATTTTATATTGAAATATGTAGAGGACAATAATAATACAAGCGGAATTATTTATGCAGCTACAAGGAAAGAAGTAGATAATTTATATGAGCTTTTAAAACAAAAAGGCTATGAAATAGGAAAATATCATGCGGGAATGAATGATAGTGAAAGAAATGAAAATCAAGAAAAATTTTTATATGATGATTATAAAATTATAGTGGCTACGAATGCTTTTGGAATGGGAATAGACAAATCAAATGTTAGATATGTAATTCATTATAATATGACTAAGAATATGGAAGCGTATTATCAAGAAGCAGGTAGAGCAGGAAGAGATGAAGAACCTTCTGAATGTATTTTATTATTTAGTCCTCGAGATGTAATGATTCAGAAATATCTTATAGAACAAACTATATTAAATCCTGAAAGAAAATATTTAGAATATAAAAAGCTTCAGGAAATGGTAGATTATTGTCATACTTCACAATGTCTTAGAAAATATATATTAGAATATTTTGGAGAAAATAATATTCCTGACAAATGTGATAATTGTAGTAATTGTAAAGATGATAGTGAGCTTAAGGATATAACTATTGAAGCACAAAAGATATTTTCTTGTATATACAGAATGAATCAAAGATATGGTACTTCAATGATAGCAGATGTTCTTAGAGGTTCTAAAAACAAAAAAGTTTTAAATATGAAATTTGATAAACTATCTACTTACGGTATTATAAAAGATTATACTATAAAGGAAATAAAAGATCTTATAAATGTGTTAATAGCAGATCAATATTTAATGATTACTGAAGGTGAATATCCAGTAGTAAAATTAAGACAAAAATCTATAGAGGTTATTAAGAATAAAAGAAAAGTTATGCAAAAAATATCAAGAAGGAAAGAAAAAGTTGAAATTGATAATTCTTTATTCGACGAATTAAGAATACTCAGAAGGGAAATTGCAGAAAGACAAAAAGTACCACCATATATTATTTTTGCTGATAGTAGTTTAAAAGAAATGAGTACATTACTTCCTACTAATAAAGAAGAAATGCTGCACGTGAAAGGTGTAGGAGAAACTAAATTTGAAAGATATGGGGAAGAATTTTTAAAGAGTATAACTAATTATATGGAACAAAATAACATTATAAAAAAGGATAAAGGCCAACATAACTATATTGAGGAGAAACAAAGTAGTAATAAAAAAGAAAAAATACCAAGTCACATTATATCACTAAATATGTATAAAGAAGGTATGGGATTAGCTAAAATAGCTGAATCAAGAGAATTGAAGATAGCGACTGTAAAAGACCATATAATAAAGTGTGCGCTAGAAGGATATGAAGTTAATTTTGATGGATTGATACCTGAAAAATATGAAAATTTAATACTTGAAAAAATTAATGAAATTGGTTGTGAAAAGTTGACTCCAATAAAAAAAGAGCTTCCAGATGAGGTTGAGTATAATGATATAAAGGCTGTTATTTGTAAGTATAAGTGTTTGAAAAGCAAAAATATATCATGATGTTGATCTGAAACCTTTTGTTTCATAGATTATTAGTTCAACTTTCGCAGTAAAAAAATACTGCTTAGCGAAGGGAAATGATATATTGCGTAAGAAACATTTGAACAAAGTTTACAAGTTCTTAGCTTTACGAATTTGAAAAAAGTTATTTTTTAATTACTGATTCCTATGGAATATTAATTAAAAAATCTTTTTTCAATATGAGTAAAGCTTAGAACTTGTTACTGAAGTGAAAGGTTTCTAAGCAAGATATCATTTCCCGTAGCGGTTATTTTTCACCTGCGAAAGTTGAGTTAATTATAATTAAAGGATTCCTTAATTTTATAGCTTTTAATTCCTGTTTTTGATAAGAATATATAGTCCTAATGCTATACATAATATTGGAATAATAAGACTATAATTAATCCAATGATAAATATCACCAAATATCATTGTTAAGAATGACATTATTGCAATTAAAGTTAAAATAAAAACAGGAACTAGTATTCCATTGTTTTTTTCACAAAACAAATACAATTGGAATAATCCAATAGCTACACTTAGAAGATATACAGGCCAAGTATATGCTGCAAATCTCCAAGAAGTAAAGATTTCAAAGAAAAATAACAAACCTATAGTAGTTAATATTCCTCCAGGAACAAGAACACCTGGATTAGTTCTTTTTGAGAAAAAATTAAATTCCATAGATAAACCAGGAATAAGTATAAAAAGAGGCCATAAATAGTTCATATTTATTAAGTCGATATTTAGTGTTTTATTTAGTAGCAATAGGACACCAAAAACAATTAGTACAATTCCCCAAAAAAAATTTGTTTTTCTCATATTTAACATCCTTTCTAAAAATACTTATATATTAATATTAATATAATTATGTCAAAATTGATACTACTATAAAAATATTATTTGCTAAATTACTATATAAAATTATTATATTAATAAATATTACATAAATTCAAACACAGGAGGGGGATTATGAATCTGAATTTTAAATATGAAAATACGCTAATCGAATTTGAAATAAAACGTTCTAAAAGAAAAACTCTACAAATACAAATAGATCCTACAGGAAATATACTTGTTAAAGTACCACAGAAAATTTCTCAAAATAGAATTATAGAACTAGTACAAAGTAAACAAAAGTGGATAATTAAAAATTTAAATAAAATTAAACAAATAGATTTTGAATCCATTAAGAAAAAATTTGTACAAGGAGAAAAATTTCTGTATTTAGGAAATGAATATTTATTAAAAATTGAAAAGAATAATAATGTAAAAATTCCTGTGATACAATTAAATGAAAATAAACTTTACATAGAAAGTAATTGTGAAAGTGATGAGGTTATATCTAAATATTTAATAAAATGGTATAAGAAAATGGCTCAAAAAATAATTTCAGAAAGAGTTAAATATTATCAAAAATATTTTATTGAAAAGCCAAAGTTAGTAAAAGCAAAAGAACAAAAAAGAAGATGGGGAACATGTACAGGAATAAATAATTTGTATTTTAACTGGCGCATAATAATGGCACCTATTGAAGTTATTGATTATGTAGTAGTACATGAAATGAGCCATATGCCACATAAAAATCATTCAAAGGAATTTTGGAATGAGGTTGAGAGTATTTTACCTCAATATAAAGAACAAAAAAAGTGGTTAAAGGAAAATGGCATAATGTTGGATGTCTAAAATGTATTTTTAGGTATAGAAAGAGTGAGTAAAGAAAAAAATATAATTAAAGATATAGTCATTATAATTTATTACAGAATACTTGTAATATGAATTTAGATTGAACTAATAGAAGTAATAAGTTAAATTTTTTATAAAAGCGAGTGATGTTAAATGAGAGTAAGGCTTGGTTATGTAGCTATATCACTAAATCTTCCCAAAGTTACATCTTCAAGTAATGTAACATATGCATATTATTCTAAGCTAAGTTCACAAGAGAAAAAAATTAATAAATTAAAACAAACAACTCTTTCTAATTTAGATGATTTATATAAGATTCTAAAATATAATAAAGATAATTGTATACATTTTTATAGGGTTACATCAGCACTAGTACCTTTAGCAACACATCCAGAAGTTAACGAATGGAATTACAGAATGATATTTAAAAAAGATTTCGAGAGATTAGGTAAGTTTATAAAAGAAAATGATATGAGAATAGATACTCATCCTAATGAGTTTAATGTAATAAATAGTGTAAGGGAAGAAGTAGTAGAGAATACAAAAAGAAATTTATATTTTCATGTGAATTTTTTTAAAGATATAGATTATGAGCAAGGTAAAATGATAATTCATATTGGAAGTGGTCAAAAAGGAAAGGAAAATTCTATTGAAAGATTTATAACAAATTTTATGAATTATCCAAGAGAGATTACTGAAAGAATTATATTAGAAAATGATGACAAGGTTTTTAATACAAATGATGTGTTGAATATATGTAATAAATTAGGTGTACCAATGGTTTTAGATATTCATCACTATGTGTGTAATAATGAAGGAGAAAATATTGAAGATTTATTACCATGCATTTTTAATACATGGAATAACGAGAAATTACCACCTAAAGTACATGTTTCAAGCCCTAAAAATGGAGAAAAAGATAGAAAACATGCTGATTACATAAATGTTCATGATTTTATAAATTTTATTAATATGTGCAAAAAAGTAGATAGAGATATAGATGTAATGATAGAAGCAAAAAAGAAGGATGTAGCTTTATTTAAATTAGTAGAAGATTTGAAAAATATACAACCAAAATGGAAGTGGATTGATAAAACTACTTTTGAAATATAAAATGAGTTGTGAGTACGGAGGGATAAGGTTGGGCATGGATTTACATAGGACAAAAGAAGCTTGGAAAAAGTTTATATATAATGACAGTATTGATAATTACATAAGGCAGGTAATAACAGATTCTTGGAGAAGATGTAAAAAGTACAGCGTAGATTATTCAGGAGGACTAGGTAAGAGACTATCAAAAGAACTTATAAATGATAAATTAAAAGAAAACGAAGAATTAAGAGCTATAGCACGTCCTATAATGAAAAATCTATATAACATTGTAAAAGGGTCAGGGACTTCTATAATATTAACTGACAAAGAAGGATATTTACTGGATGTAATAGGTGACAAAGAAATAATGGAAAGAGCAAATGAGTTGAATTTTTTAGTTGGGGCACTATGGACAGAAGAGGCTGTAGGAACTAATGCTATAGGAACAGCTTTAGTTATCGATAGTCCTGTTCAAACAATAGGGGCAGAGCATTATTGTGAAAAACATCATTCTTGGTCCTGTTCTGCAGCTATAATACATGATGAAAATAATAATATAATTGGTTGTTTAGATATGTCAGGGAACTATAAAAGTGCACATCCACATACGTTGGGAATGGTACTTACAGGAGCATGTTCTATAGAAAAACAGTGGGAATTGTCTGTTTACAATAAGCTTATGAATACTTCTTTTGAGTCCATGTCTGAAGGAATAATAATAACAGATGAAAAGTTGAAAATTTTAAAAACAAATAGGGCAGCAGAAAATATTTTGAAGTTGACTGAATGTGAGATAATGCACATGGATATAGAAACTATATTTAAAGATGCTAAATTTATTAAAAATACATTAAAAATGGGAAAACATTATTATGCTATAGATTATAACTTATATATAAAAAACAAACAAATAAGATGTATATTAAATACAGTTCCTATAAAATCACAAGAAAAAATTACAGGAGTAGTTATTACATTTAAAGATGAAGAATATGCACATAAAGTAGCAAATAAATTATTTGCTAGTAAAAGTTCCTATGATTTTGCTGATATAAAAACAAATAATAGAGATATGAAATTAATGATAGAATATGGTAAAAAAGCTGCATACAGTGATTGTAATATTCTTATAGAAGGGCCTAGCGGTACTGGAAAAGAATTATTTGCACAATCTATACACAATTATAGTAGAAGGTGGAACAAACCATTTGTGGCAGTAAATTGTGCTTCACTTCCTAGTCAGCTTATAGAAAGTGAACTGTTTGGGTATGAAAAAGGAGCTTTTACAGGAGCATTAAAAGAAGGACACCCAGGTAAATTTGAACTTGCAGATGGTGGAACTATTTTTTTAGATGAAATTGGTGAATTACCTTTAGACATGCAAGCTAAGCTTTTAAGAGTATTGGATAATAAGACAGTAATGCGAATAGGTGGTAAATATGAAAAACAACTAAATGTAAGGATAGTTGCAGCTACAAATAGAAATTTAAAAGAGGAAATAAAAAAGAAAAATTTTAGACAAGATCTTTATTATAGGTTAAATGTTATGAATATAAAAACCACACCTTTAAAAGAAAGAAAAGAAGACATAGAGTTATTGACAGCCCATTTTATAAGAAAATTAAATAAAAAAAATACATTGAATAAAAGGTACAGTGAAAATTATATGGAGAGGTTAAAAATATATAATTGGCCAGGTAATGTAAGAGAATTGCAAAATGTGGTTCAAAGATCTTATTATTTATGTGAAGAAGATTTGATAACAGAAAAATATTTATCAGAAGATATACTAATGAATGGAATTAGCATTAATTGTGATAAAAAAATATATAATTCGGAGTGTGAAATTTTAACTTTAGACGAAATGGAGAAAATGAATATACAAAGAGCTTTAAATAAATTTGAAGGAAATATTTTAGCTGTATCTAAAATTTTAGGTATAAGTAGAGCTACTTTGTATAGAAAAATAAGAAAATATAATTTAGAAGTATAATAATATGAAATTATAAATTTTTATTTTTGACATTAACAAAAATTTTTAGATTTAGTGTATAAAAATGAGAGGAAAAAAATTCAATAATCTCAAAATGAAACATGCAAGTGTATAAAAATGAGAGGGAAAATATTACAAAGAGCTAAAATAGGGACTTTATTTTTGGCACAAGAATTGCTACCTTCTTAAACGTGTTAATAATTTAACGATTATATGAAATTATTCTTAAGGTGATTAGTTACAGAATAAAATAAGAAAATGTTTAAGGAGGAAAAGTAATATGAAAGCAGCATTATGGTATGGAAAAAATGATATTAGAGTAGAAGAAATTGAGGAACCAAAAGCAACTAAAGGATTAGTAAAAGTAAAAGTAAAATGGTGTGGAATATGTGGATCTGATTTGCATGAATACTTAGCAGGACCAATTTTTATACCAGTTGGACAACCTCATCCATTAAGTGGAAATACAGCACCAGTTGTACTTGGTCATGAATTTTCAGGAGAAGTAGTAGAAGTTGGTGAAGATGTAACAGAATTTAAAGCAGGAGATAGAGTTGTAGTTGAACCAATGGTTGTATGTGGAGAATGTCCTGCCTGTAAAGAAGGAAAGTACAATCTTTGTTCAAAATTAGGTTTCCATGGTCTTTGCGGAAGTGGTGGAGGATTTGCAGAATACACTGTTTTCCCAAAAGAATTTGTACATAAAATACCAGATAACATACCATATGATAAAGCAGCATTAGTAGAACCTCTATGTGTTGCGTTTCATTCAGTAAGAATGGCGAATTTCAAAATAGGACAAACAGCATTAGTTTTAGGAGCAGGTCCAATAGGATTAGGAACTATTGAATGTTTAAAAGCTGCAGGGGCTAAACTTGTAATAGTAATGCAAAGAAAATCAGTAAGACAAGAATATGCAAAAAGAGCAGGTGCGGATGTAGTATTAGATCCTAATGAAGTTAATATTCCAGAAGAAATAAAAAGACTTACAGGTGGAGTTGGAGTAGATGCTACGTTTGAAACTACTGGTGCACAAGTAGGATGGGATTTAGGACTTGCAAGTTTAAAATCTGATGGTACTATGGTTGTAACAAGTATTTGGGAAGGAAATATAAGCTTTAATCCAAATGATATAGTACTTACAGAAAAGAAAGTTGTCGGAACACTTGCATATAGACATGAGTTCCCAGCTACAATGGCTGTAATGAATGACGAAAGAGTTAAAGCCGAAGGTTGGATAACTAAAAGAGTAGCATTAAAAGATATAGTTAAAGAAGGATTTGAAACATTATTAGGAAAAGAAAAGAAAAAGCATGTTAAAATTTTAGTAACTCCAGAAGAAGAATTATTAGAGAAATAAAATAATTTTTATAAAAACATGTATCTAAGAAATATAAGTTAGTTTCTAGATACATGTTTTTATTTATAATTTCAACAACTAGGAGAATTGCAGTTTAAAAGTATGCTCTAGACAAGAGATTAATATAAGAATATAATTTAATTGTATTATGTAAAAGTTTACATAAAATTAGAATTTTCTAAAAAGGTAGGTGAAGTTGTTTACTTAAACTTTAAGTGAACAATGATGAAAATGAAATATGATTTTGATACGGTGATTGAACGACGTAATACTAAGTCTGTAAAATGGGATTTGGTAGAGGAAATGTATAATGATAAAGATGTTTTGCCTATGTGGGTTGCAGATATGGATTTTAAAGTTCCTCAAGTAATTATTGATGCTATTAAAAAAAGAGCTGAACATGGAATTTTTGGATATACTTTAAGTGGAGAAAAGTATAATGAGGCAGTAGTTAATTGGATGAAAAGACGCCATGATTGGAGTATAAAACCTGAATGGATAGTGTTTACACCAGGAGTTGTTCCTGCTATAAATCTTATAATTAGAACTTATACACAACCAGGTGATGAGGTTATAATTCAAACACCAGTATATCATCCATTCTATAAAGCAATAAAAAATAGTGGATGTCAAGTAGTGAAAAATCCTCTTATATATAAAGAACAAAAATATACAATAAATTTTGAAGATTTGGAAAATAAAATCACAAATAGAACAAGGATGCTTATATTATGTAATCCTCATAATCCTGTAGGAAGAGTATGGACGAAAGAAGAACTTACAAAATTAGGACAGATATGTTTAAAGCATAATATATTGGTTGTTTCAGATGAAATACATTTTGATCTTACATATAAAAGTAGTAAACATACAGTATTTGCATCAATAAGTGAAGAATTTTCTCAAAATTCTATAATATGTACAGCACCAAGTAAAACATTTAATATAGCAGGACTTAAAACTTCAAATATTATAATACCAAATAAACGATTAAGAAATCTATTAAATATTACCCTTGAAAATATTGCAATAAAAGAACCTACTATTTTTGGTGGTGAAGCATTAATAGCTGCATATAATTATGGAGAAGAGTGGTTAAATCAATTAATTGATTATTTACAAGAAAATCTTGATTATATTATGGAATATTTCAAAAGAAGAATACCTAAATTAAAAGTTATTAAACCAGAAGGAACATATCTTGTTTGGTTTGATTGTTCAGAGTTAAATATGACATCAGAACAGCTTAGAGATTTTTTTGTTAAAAAAGTCAAAGTAGGATTTGATGATGGCATAATGTTTGGTAATGAAGGACAACAATTTCAAAGAATAAATATTGCATGTCCAAGAACAATTTTGAAACAGGCACTTAGAAGAATTGAAACAGAGATAAATAAACTGTAGGGGTATGATAATATAATAAATAACACAAGTATAAGTTGAGGTAAAAAGTGAAAAGTACAAACATGAAAAATTTTCTGAAGAAATCTTCAGAAAATTTTTTTGCTATTGTGTGAAGATTGAAATATTTAGTGCTGAATCATATAGTTAAGCAAGAAAATACGTATGAAGAGATTGAAATGATATTTGAAATTATGTAAAATTTTATGAAAAATGTAATATTAATAAAGATAATAATATAAAATACAGAAAATTCAATATTTAAACTTTTTCAAAAAAAATGTTATAAATGCTTGAAATTTATTATTTCAAGGGGTATAATTCTTTATGGAAGCGTTAACATTAACAATTAACAACTAAGAGGAGGGCTAGGAAATGGAAAGATTTATAGGAATTATAGGTATAGTTTTTTTCTTTCTTGTAGCATTTTTATGCTCTAGTAATAGAAAGAAAATCAATTGGGTATTAGTTGCTAAAGGAATGGTTTTACAAATAGTTTTTGCACTTTTAATATTAAAATTTCCACCAGGAAGAGCATTTTTTGAAGGGGTTAGTGGTGTAATTACTAAGTTATTAGATTTTACAAAAGAAGGTAGCGGTTTCTTATTTGGACCTCTATTAGATACTAGTAAATTTGGAGTTATATTTGCACTACAAGTATTACCAACAGTTATATTCTTTTCTTCATTAATGGCTGTTTTGTATTATTTAGGAATAATGCAGTTTGTTGTTTCATGGATGGCAAAAGGTATGCTTAAAGTATTAGGAACAAGTGGAGCAGAAACATTATCTGCAGTAGCTAATGTTTTTATAGGACAAACAGAAGCACCATTAGTTATAAAACCTTACATAAAAGATATGACACAATCAGAACTTTTCACTGTTATGGTAGGTGGAATGGCAACGGTATCAGGTGGAGTTATGGCAGGATATGTTGCTATGGGAGTAAATGCTGGACACTTGTTAGCAGGTAGTATAATGGCTGCCCCAATAGGTCTTATAATATCTAAAATATTAGAACCAGAAACTGAAACACCAGTAACAAAAGGTAAAATAGAAATGTCAGTTGAGAAACTTGATTGTAATGTAATCGATGCAGCCGCTAGAGGAGCATCAGAAGGACTTAGTTTAGCATTGAATGTTGGAGCAATGTTACTAGCATTTATAGCACTTATAGCATTAATTAATTCATTATTAGGTTGGGTAGGGGGATTTGTTCACCTTCCACAATTAAGTTTAAACTGGGTATTTGGAAGAATATTTGCTCCAATTGCTTATATAATGGGTATACCTGCTAATGATATATTATCTGCAGGAGATTTACTTGGACAAAAAATAGTAATAAATGAATTTGTTGCATTCTCTGGTTTATCAAATCTTATAAAATCAGGTGCAATAACTCAAAAAACAATAATAATACTTACATATGCACTTTGTAGTTTTGCAAACTTTAGTTCAATAGCTATTCAAATAGGTGGACTTGGTGGTTTAGCACCTGAAAGACGTTCTCATATTGCAAAATTTGGTTTGAAAGCGTTATTAGGTGGAGCTTTAACAACATGTATTACTGGAACTATAGCTGGTATATTGCTATAAAAAATGTATTATGTAAAAAATATTTTATATTTTATATAGAAAAATATTACTAAATCGTTTAAAATGTAATAAAGGAGAATAATTTTAATAAATAAATTATTCTAAATTGTTTCAAAAATTAAAATTGAAATTATAGTATTAAAGAGACAGTGTCATAAGTCATGAGGAGGAATTCTATGGCGGTTACAATTAGAGATATTGCTAAAAGATCAGGGGTATCTCTGGCAACGGTTTCTAGAGTTTTAAACGATTCTGGGTATGTAAAAGATGAAACTAGAAAAAAAGTTATGGATGCAATAAAAGAATTGAATTATACTCCTAGTGCAATAGCTAGGAGTTTGACAAAGAAAAAAACTAACATTATAGGAGTTTTAGTACCTGACATAAATAATCCATATTTTGGTGAGCTTATAAAGGGAATTAGTAATTCTATTGATGAAGCTAATTTTAATATGATATTATGCGATACTGATGAAAATATGAAAAAAGAAGTTAAAGCATTAAAACTTTTAAGAGAACAAAGATCAGAAGGTATAATAATAACTCCTACTTCAGCTGAAGATACATTTAATAGTGAATACCTTTCAGTTCTTGAAAATTTAGGGATTCCTATTGTTCTTGTTGCTGGTGATGTTAAATATTCTAGCTTTAATGGAGTATTTGTAGATAACATAAAAGGTGCTTTTGAAGCTACTCAAGCGTTAATAAAAGAAGGACATCAAAAAATAGGTATAATAACAGGTAGACTTAATTCTAAACCTGCTAAAGATAGATTGATGGGATATAAAAAGGCTTTAACCATCAATGATATTCCTATAGATGAAAAAAACATATATTATGGTGACTATAGACTAGAGAGTGGATATAAATGTGCAAAGCAATTATTAAAAATGGAAAATAGGCCTACTGCAGTCTTTACATGCGGATATTTAATGACATTAGGTACTATTAAAGCTATATATGAGGAAGGTATGAAGATACCTGAAGATATAAGCTTGATATCATTTGACAAAGTTGAAGTACTAAGTATGTTGGGACAAAACATAAGTTATGTTGCAGAAGATACTGTGGAAATGGGTAAAATAGCTGTAAAAATGTTATTAGATAATTTGAGTAGCAAGGAAAGTGAAGAAGTCAAGAGAATCACATTAGCTCCTAAGCTTGTTTTAAATGGATCAGAAAAATATGCATCTAAAAATAGAAAAATTAATAATATTTAAGTATTATTAATTTTTTAAAGGAAATGTAACCGCTCCCTTAAATGTTTATTAAATAATTAAATTAAAAATTAAATATGACAAATACTATGAAAGATATTATTTAAATAAAAAATTTTATAAAAACGGAGGAATACAAAATGAAAATTCAAAAGTATATAGACCACACATTATTAAAACCACAATCAACAGAGGAACAAGTAAAGAAAATATGTAGTGAAGCTAGAGAGTATGGATTTGCTTCAGTATGTGTAAACCCATATTATGCTGAATTAGTAAGTAAAGAATTAGAAGGCACAGACGTTAAAACATGTGTAGTTATAGGATTTCCTTTAGGAGCAACAACAAAAGAAGTTAAAGCATTTGAAGCTAAACAAGCAATTGAAAATGGTGCAAAAGAAGTAGACATGGTTATAAATATCGGAGCACTAAAAGATAAAAAATATGATGTAGTAAGAGAAGATATAAAAGCAGTAGTAGATGCAGCAAAAGGAAAAGCACTTTTAAAAGTAATAATAGAAACATGTCTTTTAACTGATGAAGAAAAAGTAAAAGCATGTGAAATTTCAAAAGAAACAGGAGCAGATTTTGTAAAAACATCAACAGGATTTTCTACTGGAGGAGCAAAAGTAGAAGATGTAGCATTAATGAGAAAAACAGTAGGAAAAGAAATGGGAGTAAAAGCTTCAGGTGCAATAAGAGATTATAAAACAGCTATGAATATGATAGAAGCAGGAGCAAATAGAATAGGTGCTAGTGCTGGAATTAAAATTGTTGAAGAAGCTTCTAAATAAGGTTATGTAAATATTAAAGTAGTTTGAAATGAATTTAATATAGTTTAAAAATATTTATAGTTTGATTATGTATATTAAATAATTTGCTACAAAAATAAAATTTACAACATTGGGAGGAATTTATTATGAGAATGTATGATTTAATAATAAAGAAAAGAAATGGTGGAGAACTTACTACAGAAGAAATTAATTATTTTGTAGAAAACTATACAAAAGGAAATATTCCAGATTATCAAGTATCATCATTATTGATGGCAATATATTTTCAAAAAATGAATGCTAGAGAAACAGCTGATTTAACTATGGCAATGGTTAACTCTGGAGATATTCTTGATTTATCAAAAATAAAAGGTATAAAAGTAGATAAACATAGTACAGGTGGTGTTGGAGATACAACTTCATTAGTTCTTACTCCAATGGTAGCTGCACTTGGAATACCAGTTGCAAAAATGTCTGGTAGAGGACTAGGACATACAGGTGGAACTATAGATAAACTTGAATCTTTTAAAGGTTTCTCTGTTGAAATGACAGAAGATGAATTTATAAATAATGTTAATACTAAGAAAATAGCTATAATGGGTCAAACAGCAGATTTAGCACCAGCTGATAAAAAGTTATATGCATTAAGAGACGTTACAGGAACAGTTGACAACATTTCATTAATATCTTCAAGTATAATGAGTAAAAAAATAGCTGCAGGAGCAGATTGTATAGTTTTAGACGTTAAAGTTGGAGACGGAGCATTTATGAAAACATTTGAAGATGCTAAAACTTTAGGAACAGCTATGGTTAACATAGGAAAGAGCGTAAATAGAAATACAGTTGCTGTTATTTCAGATATGGATCAACCATTAGGATTTGCAGTAGGTAATGCTTTAGAAGTAAAAGAAGCTATGGATACACTAACAGGAAAAGGACCAAAAGACTTATTAGAGCTTTGCTTAACACTAGGAAGCAACATGGTAGTACTTGCTAAAAAAGCTAAAACTGTAGAAGAAGCAAAAGAAATGCTTTTAGGAACAATTAAAGATGGTTCAGCTATTAAGAAATTTAGAGAATTTGTAGAAGCACAAGGCGGAGATCCAACATTTGTTGACGATCGTGAAAAACTTCCAAAAGCAAAATATGTTGTTCCAGTTAAGAGTGATAGAAGTGGATATGTAAGTAAAATAAATGCACAAAACATAGGATTAGTTGCTATGGAACTTGGAGCAGGAAGAGCTACAAAAGAAAGTATAATAGATTTAGCAGTAGGTATTGTACTAAATAAGAAAAGAGGAGAAAAAGTAGAAAAGGGAGACGTTATAGCATATATTCATGCAAATGACGAATCAAAAGTTGAAAAAGCAAGCAAAGGTATCCTAGAAAATTATGAAATAAAAGCTGAATACAAAGATGAAATACCACTAATTTATGATGTAGTAAGATAATTTTAAGCAAATATTCAATTTTCGAAGGTATAAATAATAGATATAAATGAACAAATATATTTCAAAAAAAGTACAACATATTGTTGTGCTTTTTTTGTTTTGAGACAGTAATCAAGTTCTCAATAAAAGCATAATTTACATGTATGATTTGGGAGGAAATATAACCAGCAAGAAAGAATATGCATATAAAGATACAGAAGGTCCTCTTGGAAGTTCAACAAAAACATACACTTATGAGTATGGAGATGCAAATTGGAAAGATAAACTTACAAAAATCACAATCGACGGACAAGCTTATTCTATACAAAGTGACAGCATAGGAAACTTAACAAGTGACGGAGTCTATACATATTCTTGGCAGCAGGGTAGGCAGTTAAAATCAATAAACGGAAATGGAAAATCATTAAACTTCAAATACAACGACAAAGGCATAAGAACAGAAAAAACAGTAAATGGAGTTACAACAAAGTACCATCTTGTAGGAACTCAAGTAACCTACGAAGATAATGGAACAGACAAAATATACTATACCTATGATGGAAACAGTAGGTTGATAAGTTTTAACTATAAAGGTAAAGAATACTACTATATACGAAATACCCAAGGAGATATAATAGGATTATACGATAGCACAGGGACTAAAGTGGTAACTTATACTTATGATTCATGGGGAAAACACATCTCCATTGTAGACAATACCCAAGACAAAGTAGGAGAAAAGAATCCATACAGATATAGAGGATACAGATATGACAGCGAGACAGGACTTTATTATCTAAATTCCCGTTACTATAATCCTGACTGGGGTAGATTTATAAATGCGGATGGTATAGTAGGACAAACAGGAGAATTGCTAGGACATAATTTATTTGCATACTGTAAGAATAATGTAGTAAATATGAGTGATGACAGTGGATATAGACCAGTATATTCCTTAAATGGGGAAGAAACAGATGAGATGAGAAATGCTTCATATGCGGTTATGAATAAGAGAACGAAAAATATATCACAATCAAAAGTACCTAATGATTCAAAAAAAATGTCGGATACTACCCAAAATTTCATAATAAATACTGCAACAAGTATTGGGAATGAAATTACGAGTTCAATAAAAAGATTAAATCCTTACAAATTTAAAACATTACAATCCGTAAATAAATATATGTTTTCAAAAACACCCGCTATGGAATTTATGAAAAAAGTTGGAATTAAAGCTGGATATGCTGGTGTTGCTTATGGATTATATGATGCAGGTGAAGATTTTATACAAGGAAAGTTAATGGGAGCATTAATTGATTTTGCTTCCTGTGGTATATCTGCAGCTGCTGGTTATGGTATAGGGGTACTAGGGACAGGTTTTATTACAACAATGGGATTAACTACATTGCCTGCGGCAATAGTTACAGGGGGAGCTATTGTAGGTGGAATTGTAATAGGTTTAGGAGTAAGTTATGTTGCAGAATTAGGGAAAAGTTGGTGGTATAGGAGGGAAAATCAATGAGAAGAATGAAAGGTATAGGAGTTTTATCAGCTATTATTGGTATGATACTATATCGTATAATGAGTTATTATTACGGAGATAGTGGTCCAAAATTAGCTGCGTATATAGCTATATCAATATTTTTATTATGTATAATAAGTTTGGTTTTGATGAAATACTTTTTAGTAGCGTTTTTACTTATAATAATTATTCTACCTGAAGCTATTATTGTTATTGGAATGCATTTCGATAATATACTAGTAGTTATTACTGGAATAGTATTATTGTTAATAATGATACCAATAATGATAAAGGTAACTCCTTATTTAACAAAGTATAAAAAATAGATATTAATTAGTAACTCAACTTTCGCAGGAGAAAAAGACCAACTTCTCCTTGATATAACAAGGCAAAGCAGTAATAAAATTGTCTATTATTGAGTCGATAAGCTCCTTAGAAAGAAGAAGTTTTTCAGATAAAACATTTTTTAAAATATCAATAATGATACGCATTACTTCACAAAATTGGATATCTTGAAGTTCATCACAACATTGATAAAAAAATCCACCAATAGTTCGTACATCATTATTTTTACGATTTTCTAAAGCAAGCATGATATATCTAGTAAAAACTATAGACGTATGAGAAACCATGGAATCATAAGAACGTCCTTGAAACTCTTTAACAAGCTTTAAAAAAGATTTATTCATTTTGAAAAAAACTTCTATATCCCAGCGTTTACCGTAAATTCTTATGATTTCATTATCGTCTAAAGATATATCAGTAGAAATCAAAGCAAGCCAGTTTCTTTTTCGATTTCTATCCCTTACAAATACAATTTTTGCTTTTACTTCATTGCCATTTTCATCAGAACCAATACCTACAATTACAGAAGAAAGAATTTTAGCTCTACCGCGTTTCTTTTTTAAACTAGCATAAAGTCCTTTAAGATTTAAAAGCTTACCATTGTAATTGTAGTAAACCCTTGGCATTGCTTTAACCATAGCAATAGTATTAAGTTTAAGTTGTAAAATTTGTATAAGAATTTTGGGATACGTAAACCAGCTATCAAAAAGAACATATGATGCAGGAATTTTATATTTAGCAGCTTGTTTAAGTAAACACATCATAGCTGAAGGTGATTTTAAAATAGCCTCCTTACGGAGTTTAGCACCATTAGTTCTTTTATCAATAGATTCATTTTGAGGGCAAATTCTATTTTTCTCTTTTTCAGAAGAAAGAAGAGTAAATCCAAGAGGCAAAAAAGTATTACCGTCTGACCAACCAAGTGTAAGAAGGCGAAAGCCTTTGACAAATTTTCTTGTAACGTGATCATGAACATTTGCAAGGAGTTCAACAGATTTACTTCTATTTCTACTATACAAAGAATCATCTACTATTAAGACATTTACTCTATCTTTAGATGTAAGCGGAATGATTACATTTCTGATAATTGATGAAGAAAGTATGAGTAAAAATTTTCTCCAATTAAAATTAGGAGAATTAAGGAACCTATAGATGACATCTTTTGAAAAGTTGATATTCTTTTTACTCTCAAAAGTACGAAAAAGATTTTTACCTGTGAAAATAAGAGTAAATATATATTTAAATACTGTAATACAAGAAAAACCTTTTTGCTTTGAAAAATTACATTTTCTAAGAATAGATCCAATTTTGTTATCTTTAAAAAATCTATTTATAGTAAAATTCAGTTGTTTATCTTTGTTATCATTTGGTATAATAGTGTTCATAAGAAACATTCCTTTCTTTGGTGTTATGTTTTTAGCAATTCTATTATACCAAAAGGAATGTTTCTTTGCTTTATGCGTTTATTTTACAGGCTTTCGCCTTATTTTTTATCTGCGAAAGTTGAGTTAGTAAGTAACCGATTTTCAATAATATATTAAAGATTTGTAAATAAGTAAATTATAAATATGTAGAAGTACTAAAATGAATATGTAAATTAATAGTTGCTTTAAACTCCACCATATTTCCTGGTGGAGTTTTTACAAATAAACCTATTATAAAAGAATTTACTTGGCCCAATGGTATACCAACTCAATTACAAACATTCCAAAGTGTTCCTAAAGGATTTAAGCTTATAAAAAAAGTAAGTGGTAAATTAGGATTAGCATCAATATTATCTTTTGGAATAAGAGTTTGAGATAATTTTGCCAATCATCAGTTAGGTTCTGGAATTGGAAGAACTGTAGTAGATGTAGCAGCCTTTGGACTTACATGTGCTGCTGGGGCTTTTATAGGTACTTTGGCTTTACCTGAAATTGGGGCTTTAGCAGTGTCAACAGTAGCAGGGATAGGAATAAGTTGGGGAGCTGGAAAAGTAAAAGATTGGTTATTTTAAAGTTCGATTATATATAGTGGGGGTAAAAATTGTAATGTTAAAAAATATATTTTCAAAAGATAATTTATATATACCTATGTTTGCGGTATATATAGGATTTAGGTTTCTACCAAAGGAATATCAAACTTAGTTCCTGAACCATTTGCAACTATATATTTTAGATAGAATAATTAAAATATGAAAGGGGAGTACATATGATAATAAATAAAAATAATTTAGAAAAGTTACAGAAATTATCTTTACATGACTCGGAGTTTAATGAAATAAGAACTGTATATGATGAAAATACTATTGTAATACCTATCAATCATTACTATTTTAGAACAAAAGCAATATTACGATTTTTAGATGTTTTATATTGTGAGATTACATTAAATAAGTTATGGGGATATGATAACTATATTTTTAGTTGTGAATTAAATGAAGAAGATATTATCTTAGAAGAATTAAAAAGGTTACATTATAATGAGAGTAAAAAAGAATTTATTGTAAGAAGTAAATTAAGAGAATATCAAAGTTTAGATGAGTTTTTTAGTTTAACATTGCTATTACATTCAGGAGATAAAATTAAAATAATTACTCGCCAGATCGTTTTAGAAAAAGTTATAAAACAGTAAAAAAATTTTAAATATCGTATATTTTGCAGAAATATAGCATGAGTATTTTTATGTGTAAAAGATATGATAAAGAATTTTGGTAGTAGTTATTTGTAAAATAATATAAAATTGTATGATATATAAATCCAGCAGAAATGCTGGTTTTTTTATACCATCATGAATGAACTCAAATAACCTATGAAGATAATAGAACAGGCAAAATATACTACACCTATGACGGAAATAGCAGACTGATAAGTTTTAACTATAAAGGTAAAGAATACTACTATATACGAAATACCCAAGGAGATATAATAGGATTAATAATATTAGTTTTTCTGAATGAAGAGGGATATATTGAAGTTGGTAAGATGGAAACGTTGATGTATTTAGTTTTGGAGGAGGAGCGCAATTTAACAAAGAGAAAAAATTTAAATTTGGTATTCATTGTGGTTTAGGATTTGATTTAGGTTTTACATTTGAATAAACTGTTGAAAATTGGGTGTTTTTATTAAAATTAAATATAAAAAATTCCCTGTAGCATTTTGAATTTTAATAATAAAATTTTGTGTTACAGGGTCAATGTATGAAAAGGAGAAGGCTATAAGTTAAAAAAAGTTTATAAATATGATATACAAATATCACATAATAAGGAGAAATTAAATGGAATTAATTGTTGAGCAATTAAAGTTTAAATATAACTATGAGTATAGAGTTTATGATATGGGAATACATATTTATACAGCTAAAATTAATAGGACTATTATTCCATCATTAAGAAAAATATGTTTATATGAAACTAATGGTAGAGAAATATGTTGTCTTAAACAAGAAAATTGGTTAAAAATCATTTTAGGAATGATTCCAGTAATAAATGGATTTAATTTTAGTATATGCTCCTATATTTATTATAAAAACGGTATTAATGAAGGATATTTAAGTGAAAAGGTTACGGTTCTTAGCGAATATGTAATGGGAACAATATATGGTAATAACTATGAAATGTGGGAGCATACAGGAAACAATATAGGGATTTATTGTAATGAAAAACAAGTAGCATTAATAAAAAGAGCTAGTTTCAAGGAATATGATGGTAATCAATATGAAATATTGTATAATAAAAATTTTGAAAAAGAAATAGTTGTGATTTTTTGTTTGCTAGCAGATGTTTTGTGGGCAACATCAGATACTACATCTTATACTTTAAGTTGGGAATATACTGTTCAATTAACAGGTAAGAAAATGGACAAGACTTGGAAACCAGAGGATTGATAAATTTAGTTAAATTAATTTAGGATGAGTATTTTTTAAATATTGATAAATTATATAGTTTGGAGGCATGAATATGAAAAGAAATATTAGAAATTTTAAAAAATTTTTATATAAAATATTTTGGATAGATGAATTTCAAGATAAAAGTAAACTATGTACTTTTATAGCTAAATTTTTTATGTATGTATATATTATGTCTATTATATCTAATTTAATATTGTTTATAATATCTAGAGATATTAGCTCGTTAATATTTGCATGCTTAATAATTGTGATAGCACCATTTATATATCGCTTTGTCATGGGAGTACAACGATATATTCATAAAATATAAAAATGATAGTAAACAAAAATTTATTTGTTTGAAAAGCAATAGGTTGTAGAAATTTTTTTGATAATTAATGTACATAAATCCAGCAGAAATGCTGGATTTTTTTATATCATCATGAATGAACTCAAGTAACCTACGAAGATAATGGAACAGACAAAATATATTATACCTATGATGGAAACAGCAGGTTGATAAGTTTTAACTATAAAGGTAAAGAATACTACTATATACGAAATACCCAAGGAGATATAATAGGATTATACAATACCACAGGAACTAAAGTGGTAACTTATACTTACGATTCCTGGGGAAAACAAATCGCCATTGTAGAATGGTGGACGATACCAGCTAATGCTGCATGTTCATAATATATAAATTAATTATTAAACAATGATTTGAATTTATAACGGAGGAGATTAAATAAAATGACAGGTATTACCTTTAAGTTAAAAAATAAATATAATAATTTTTTATTTAAAATATTTTATAATATTAATATTACTAATTTTGTATGGAGTATAGAAGATAGCGAAATCATTTATAAAGGTAAAAATAACAAACTAAACATGTCAATTTTTAATAAAAATATGATGAGTGGATTAGATTTTTTTAAATGTATTGAAACAGAAAAATACTATTTAATATATGCAAATATTAAAGCATTTAATAATAAAACACAAATAATAAATATTGATACTTACGATGATTTTGTAAAAAGTGATTGTGAAATTGCTTTATTTTGTACCGATACAGTTTATATAGAATTGTATTGTAAAAACAAAAATATATTGGATGGTATTATTAAAAACTGTACAAGGTTTAATTTTCATGGTTTGAAAATATTAACGCAAGGAAAAGATAATAGAACAAGATTTAGTATATAGAACAATCTTAGTGACCTCAAAATGAGATTTAATGTTGCTTGTTTTTGAAGTTATATCTGAGATATAAAATTTTCTACTGATAAACAATATATAAAAATTTATTTTTACTTTTCATTGAATTATATACAAGACAAAGTAGGAAAATAGAATTAGTAAAAGAACTTAAAAATTATGATAAAGTAAAAAAAGAACAAACAAATAAAAGTTTTAGTAGATTTCTTAGAATATTTATTTTTAAATTAGAAATTCCATTTAGAGGGTAAATATAAAGAATTTGAAATAGAAGTAATCAAACCAGGATTAGATATAAATTTAGTAGCTAAAATTTCAAAATTACCGTTGGAAAAAGTAAGAGAGTTAAAGAAAAAATATAATTTGTAGTAGAAAATTTTATAAAAAACAACAAAACAGTCAGGTAAAATTGGCTGTTTTATGTTTTGTACATTTGTACCAAAAATTAACTTAACAAATTATTAATACTTTATTAAGAGGTATAATATACTATTTAATAAAAATATGTTATAATTATGTTAGTAATTCATTATATTACTCAACTTTCGCAGGACAAAAATACTACCTAGCGAAGGTAAATGATATATTGCGTAAGAAACATTTGAACAAAGTTTACAAGTTCTTAGTTTTACGAATTTGAAAAAAGTCATTTTTTAATTACTGATTCCTATGGAATATTAATTAAAAAATCTTTTTTCAATATGAGTAAAGCATAGAACTTGTTACTGAAGTGAAAGGTTTCTGAGCAAGATATCATTTACCGCAGCGGTTGTTTTTCAACTGCGAAAGTTGAGTTATATAAGTAACTAGGAGATTCAGTTTTAAAATAGTGTTTTTAGAGAGGAAGGGTATAAATGGGAGAGAGTAAATTCGCAGATTTATTAAAGGCTATTATATATGGTGTTATTTTTGTTGTTGTATTAGGGTTAATATTGAAAGTGGCAGTAGGGATTTTTAAAATAGTTTTAATTTTAGGATTGATATGGTTAGCATATAGAGGTATATTACAATTAGTTGAATATATTAAAAATAAATCTAAAGAAGCTGAACACAAAAGAAGAGGATATACCGTCAATGAGGATGGAATAGTAGATGTTGAATATGAAGAAGTAAAAAAATAAATATTATAGTATATTATTTGATTAGTAAAATTTCAGATTTTATATAAGTAATTATAAAAAATAAGTTATCATTTGGGGGAATGAAAATGAAATTAATAAAAAATGGTATATTACTTACTATGACAGGAAAAATAATAAAAGAGGGAGATATACTTATAGAAAATAATAAGATAAAGGAAATAGGAGTAAACATACAAAAACCTGAAAATTGTGAAATAATAGATGCAAAGGGAGGGTATGTAACTCCAGGATTTATTGATGCACACTGTCATCTAGGTATGGTAGAAGAAGGAATGGGTTTTGAAGGCCGTGATGAAAATGAAATTACAGATCCAGTTACACCTCAATTAAGAGCTATGGATGCAATAAATCCAATGGATAACGCTCTTACAGAAGCATATGAACATGGTATAACATGTGTTTGTACTGGACCAGGTAGTGCTAATGTAATAGGAGGAACTTTTGCAGCAATTAAAACCAAAGGAAAAAGAATTGATAATATGATCATAAAGCAAAATGCTGCTATGAAGTGTGCCTTTGGAGAGAATCCAAAAAGATGCTATAATGCTAAAAAGCAATCACCATCAACAAGAATGGCTACAGCTGCTATACTTAGAGAAACTCTTATGAAAGCTAAAGAATATTTATATAAAAAAGAAAATAGTGATGATAAACCTAACTTTGATATGAAAATGGAAGCTTTAATTCCAGTATTAAAAAAAGAAATTCCATTGAAAGCTCATGCACATAGAGCAGATGATATATTTACAGCTATTAGAATTGCTAAAGAATTTGATGTGAATTTAACATTAGACCATTGTTCAGAAGGCCATTTAATAGCAGATGAATTAGCTAAAGAAAACTATTCTGCTATAATAGGACCAACATTAACATTTAAAACTAAAATAGAAGTAAAGAATAAAACTTTTGAAACACCAAGAGTACTTAACGACGCAGGAGTAAAATTTGCAATAATGACAGATCATCCAGTAATCCCTGTACATTATCTTCCACTTTGCGCTGCACTTTCAGTAAAGGAAGGATTAGATGAAGATACAGCTCTTAGAGCTATTACTATAAATCCAGCAGAAATATTAGGTATAGATAATAGAGTAGGATCTTTAGAAGTAGGCAAAGATGCAGATATAGTTATTTTTGATAAACATCCATTAGATGTACAAGCAAAAACTAATTATGTGTTTATAGATGGTAAAGTAGTTTTTGAAAGATAAAGAATAGTGGATACTGGAAAAAACACATTTTTGTGGAGTGAGATTTATGAAAATAGGGAAAATAATAAAAGGCACAGGAAGAGTAGTTGGTACAGTTTTAGAATATAAAATAAAACTTACTGGTGAAGTTCTTGGAGCTGTAGCTGAAGTTGCTAATAAGCCTAAAGCTGCATGTACAACAAGAAAGGTGACAAAAAAAGCAGGAAAGGTATTAGGGGATACTACTAAAGTAGTAACTAATGTTACAGGAAACATTGTTGATAAAGCCGTAGATATAGGTGGAAAAGCAGCAAAGAAAATAGGAGATAATGTAGTTAAGGAAAATATAATAGAAATCGGAGAAAATGGAGAAGTAAGAAATTTAAAATATATTAAAGATGTAGACTATAAAGTTATAGATGAATGTGATTAAATAATTAAATATACTAAATGACTTAGTGCTAACAAATAAAAAATGGCTATCGAGCTAGAAAGTAATTTTTATAGTTCGATAGCCTTCTTTTATTATTAGGTTATACCATTTTTATTTTTTATTAGATTATCTTTAATGTTAAATTTTAACTAAAATTATATGAAAGTTACTATATCCTATAAGATAGTGATGGATAACATTATTTTTAAAAGGGTTTAAGTAGTAATATTAGTAGATTGTGTTTTAGACATATTTTTATTTCTTATGAAAAAAGCAAAACTTCCTATAAATCTAAAAGCAGCAGATACTCCTAATGCTGCATATATAGAAGTATATTCTAGTACTGTATGACCTACCATAGGAGCTATGGAAAGTGTTAAATTAGTAAAGGTTGCATGTAGGCCTATATAAAACATTCTGTTTTTTTCAGGACAAACTTCTAGTAATGCGCTTAGAATTACTGTAGTTGTTCCAGAAGTAAAAAAACCTGTCATTATTCCTGTCAAAGTTAGTACATATAAATTAAATGATACAGCATATAATAGAGGTGTTACAGACATTCCAAAGGTAGCAAATGCAATTACAAAAGTATTTCCTCTTCGTTTTATTAGCTTATTCCAATAATTGTAACTAAAGAACATTACTATGTTAGAAGAAACATTCAAAATTGTAAGCCACATCTCATCTGCATTTAAATACTTAATTTTATATATACTGAATAAGGGCCAACCCATTTGCCATCCAAAATGAAATATTAGAGAGCAAAATAAAAAAGTTTTAAATTTTTTATTTTTAAATATATTAGATATAGCTTTAAAAGACATTTTATCAACTTGTATAGTTGTAATTTCTTTTAATTTCATAAAAGTATGAATTTCTATTAATCCAATTAAAAAAGCTACAGTGAAGCATATTTGATATAAAAATACAGCTTGACTATTATTTTTTACTAGTGATTTAAATGTCCAGCCTAATATAAGGCAAGTTATAACATTAAATAGTGTAGAAAATTTATTCCTCATAGCAATAGCAGTAGAGCGTTTCTTATCTGAAAATATATCTCCAGAAAAACTTTGGAGTGACATAACAGAAAGTGCTTCAGGAACACTCATAAAAGCAAAGAGTATGACAAAAAGCATAGGTCTATATTGTTTAGGGAAAAATGGTACAAAAGCAAAAGAAAAGATAATACATCTACTTATCAAAAAAAATGTAGACATAGTCTTTTTTTGTTTGATGCTTTACTCATTATAATAATGCCAGGAAGCATACAAAAAGCTCCCATAAGACCTGGAAGTGCATTATATAGGGAAATATGCAGAGATGTTCCTCCCAATCTAGTTATAAATTTATCAGCAAAAGATTTATAAAGGCAAGTCATTATTGTAAAAAGCATTCCATTTACAATATAAAATTTCATATTGCTTTCAGGGATAGATTTATTTTCATTGCTTAAAATTTTTTTAGAAAAAAGCTTTTTCTTTATTAAATTGAAATTCATAAGATAACAACCTTTCCATTATGTTACAAAATAATTCGAATTCTCTAAATATTCTACTACTCAAATAAGTTAAATTCAATAGTAAAGTAAAAATCTTGTTACAACTCTTTTACAATTTCAATTCCGGTTGTATAAAAATTAGTGATATTATATATAGAGATATGTGAATCTATTATTTAGAAAGGGTGTTTTAAAATGAATAAAGTACATAAATTAATTTCAATAATGTTAATATTATTAGGAATAATAAGTTTCGGATATTTTTCTGCGTTAATGAGTTTTGGTGTTAAAATTAGTTTTTCAGAATTTTGGATTGTACTTGGTATATTTTTAATAATATTAGGGGTTATAAAAGGAAAAGGTAAACAAATATATAATATTAATAGTAAATTAAAAATTGGAGGCAAAATGCTTAAAATACTTATAATTATAGGATTAATATTTTTTATTATCATAGAAACTCCTATATTATATTATGGAAACAAAACATATAAAAAGGATAGTGAATATTTAATTGTATTAGGAGCTGGAGTACAAGGTAGAACTATGTCTCTTACTTTATATCAAAGAATGGAGAAAAGTTTAGAGTATATAAAGGAGCATCCTAATACTAAAATAATAGTTTCAGGGGGACAGGGACCAAATGAACTTATTTCAGAAGCAGAAGCAATGAAAGAATTTTTAGTTAATCATGAAATTGATGAAAATAGAATTATAAAAGAAGATAAGTCTACTAATACACATGAAAATTTGGTTTTCTCAAAGAAAAAGGTAGAAGAAGATAGTGATAAAGATATTAAAAATTTAAAAATATGTGTAGTAACAAGTAACTTCCACGTATTTAGGGCAAAAATGTTGGGAAAAAGAGTAGGATTAACATTAGAAGGTATTCCAGCAAGAATACACCCGCTTCTTGTACCAAATTTTTATGTTAGGGAGTGTTTGGCAGTAGTAAAATCTTATATATTTGATAGATAAGATAATGGGGGAATGTTTTGTGGAAAAAATTTTAATTATAGAAGATGAAGAACCTATTCGTGAACTAATAAAATTAAATCTTTCAATGGTAGGTTTTCAAACTATAGAGGCAGATGATGGTGAAAAAGGATTAAGTAAAATAAAAAAAGAGTATGTAGATTTAATAATATTAGATTTAATGCTTCCAAAGATAGACGGGTATAAACTTTTACCTTATATTTTAGAAAAAAATATTCCTGTCATACTTCTTACTGCAAAAGATAGTTTGAAAGATAAAGTTAAAGGATTGAATTTAGGGGCAGATGATTATATTACAAAACCCTTTGAAAGTATGGAGTTAATTGCAAGAATAAATGCATTGCTTAGAAGAAGTAAGAAACAAGATAATATAAAAAAGTTTGATGATATTGAGATAGATGAAAAGAAGAGAAAAGTCTTTAAAAATGAAAAAGAAATAGACTTAACATTAAAAGAGTATGAACTTTTGAATTTACTTGTAGATAATAAGGGAATTGCTTTGTCTAGAGAAAAGATGTTAGAAATAATATGGGATTATGAGTATGAAGGAAATACTAGAACTGTAGATATGCATATACAAAGACTTAGGAATAAGCTGGGTACTGATAAAATAAGAACTGTTTATAAAATAGGTTATAGACTTGAAGATTAGGTAAATTAAAGCAAGGGGGATTGATGTGAAATTTAGGTGGAAGATTTTTTTGCTTTGTATTGTAATGTATATTTCTACGCTTATAGTTGTAGGTGTTATTATTACAGAAAATAACTATCGAACAACTTTACATAAGGAAATTAAAAGAAGTCTTAAGGAGCAAAATAATATTTATAGTAATACTATTTTATATTTAATAGTAAATCAAAAGCAGTCTGAAGATAAAATAAATATAGGACGGTATAGTCAAAGAATAGTAGAAATGTTTAAAGATGATAAAAGTTATATTGAAATTTATGATGATGATGGAAATTTATTAGCACCACACAAGTCAAATTTTCAATACAATAGAGAAGATGAAATACAGTCTAGTTTAAAAGGAAAAAGAAATTATATATTGAGAAAAAATGATGAAAGTCACTTTTTATTTGTAAATCAAGAAATGAAAATAGAAAATAAAAAATTAATACTTTGTTACATTAAAGATATTTCTCAAATAGATATTCAAAGAAAACAAGAATATAAATTTTTTACAGAAGTAGGATTGATAGGTCTTATTTTTATAGGTATTATAACAGGTATTATAAGTAAAATAATTATGAAACCTGTGGAGAATTTAAATTGTGCTGCACAGAATATATCCCAAGGAGATTACAAAAATAGAGTAAATATACATAGTAATGATGAAATTGGAGTATTAGCAAGACAATTTAATAAAATGGCTGATGAAATTGAAAATAAAATAACGGAACTTAAACATCAAAGTGATACAAAACAAAGACTTGTAGATAATATAACGCATGAGCTTAGGACTCCTTTAACATCCATAATAGGATATGCTGAAGTTTTGATGAAAATAAAATATGATGAACAGACTTTTCATAAAGGACTTAAATATATATATTCTGAAGGAAAAAGAATGCTTAAATTGATAAATATGTTAATGAAAATGATTTTGACCAGAGAAGATCCTCTTCAAATATCTACCCATAATGTTTTCCCTATATTGAAAGAAGTTCAAGAGATAATGAAAATTAAGGCTGAAGAAAAGGAAATTCAAATAGAGATTATTGGAGAAGATGTAGAAATCAATTTAGATAAAGATATGATAAAAGGAGTTCTTATAAATCTTATAGATAATTCAATAAAAGCTTCTAAAGAGGGAAGTATAATTAAGTTAGGTATGGGAAAAAATGAAAAGTCAAAAAATATATATGTTCAAGATGAAGGAAAAGGTATGGAAGAAGAAGAGATAAATAAAATATTAGAGCCTTTTTATAGAATAGATAAATCACGTTCAAGAAAAGAAGGTGGGGTAGGACTTGGACTTGCTTTATGCAGTGAAATTGTAAAAAAACATAATGCACAGTTGAAAATACAAAGTAAGATAAATGAAGGAACTATTATTAAAATAATATTTTGAAAATTTACAACTTTTTTACAACTAATATAAAAGTTGAACAAATATAAATGGTATATTAAATAAAAAGGAGGAAAACTCATGAAACAGAGTTCCTTTCAAAAAAAATATATTTGTTATGTGTTGATGTTTTGTGCAACTATATTATTAATTTTAGGTATTGTATATGAATGTTATAAAAAAGAAATCAAAGATAATAAAGTATATGTGGTAAATCAACATAAAAAACAACGGGATATAACAGAGATAGATGGACAAATAGATACGAAAGGTATAAATAAGTTTTATTCTGTTAAGTTTAAAGAAACTAATAATAAAATTCCTTTAACTCAATCACCTGATAAAAAATATATTTTTTATTTATCACCTAATATGGAGTATAACGAGAATGATAATAAACAAATGATAATTGGGGTAGAACAACAAAGATTTTCTTTAAATAAGTATGAAGTAAAGACAGGTGATAATATTATTATAAAAGAAAAAATTCCACCTATTACAGAGGTAAAGTGGAATAAAAATGGAAATATTGTGGCGTTTTGTGGAGGAAACAAATTAACTATATATAATATAGAAGATAGTAAATTCATGTTTGAAAATGAGGTTAAAAATGATTTTGTAACATATTTTGGATGGTCTCCAGATGGAAAAAGATTATACACAGAACACCCTAACTTAGTAAATAATTCCATTTATTATATAGATTCTAATGAAAAGGTTGAAGCTTATAATGCAAAAGAACATAGATATTATAAAGGGAAAATAGATAATGAATATTATTATGCTACAGTTAATGAAATAGATAAACCAGCTTCAGAACAAGTTTATACATTGATATTGGATAAAAACGGTAAGCAGATTACAAAATTTCATAAAGGCAAATATAGAGATTCGTATATAAAATCTACTACTTTATCTGGACAAAATGGATTTGGACTTTATTATATAGAGGATATTAATAATCCTGAAAAAAGTATATTGATAGATAGAAAGTATATATATAATGCTAAATTTATATATGATGGAAAAATAGTTTACACAATACAAAATACAGATGTATCCAAAAATAATTTTTTAATGAATGTAGTTAATAGTAATGGAAAAAGAATAAAGCAAGTAGAAGTATCAGGAGGAGAGTTTGTTCTTTTACCAGATGGTAAGAAAGCTAGAGTTTTTGGAAAAGATAATGAATTAATAGATTTTGAAAATAATATTGTTAGTAAGAAAGAAAAAAATAATAAAAAAGTTGATTTAGATGAAACTAAAATTTTTGAAACAATAAGAGAAGCAGTAAATATTATACCAAAATATATATCTTCTCAGGATTTAAATGTTGAAATGGTTAAGCCATATTTTATAGATAGTAATGATCCAGTACAATCTGCATTATTTGATATAAAAAAAATGTATAAAGAAAAAAGCACAAAAAATTTTATAGGACTATCACAGGAATTTTATGTAACATTATGGGCTGCAAACTATAAAAAATACAATAAAAATGGTATTAAAAAAGCAGTATTAAACTTAAGAGGAGATATAAAAAATGGTAATAGCACTAGTATAAAAATAGATGTAGAAGTAGAACTTATAAATTCACAAAAGGATAACAAGTGGTACATAACAGGAGTAAGCACATTTACTGAAAGTGAAGAATATGTGAAAGTAAAGAAATTATGCAATAAATACATACAGCAGTTACAAAAAGGATTGCTGTTTAAAGGAAGTTTAAAAGGTAAAAAAATAATTTTAGGGCAGATACAGTTTTGGAATATGAGAGAAAACTGTTTAGCATCAAAAGCTGAATATGCAACACATTGTAAGGTTTATTTAAAAATTAAAGAAAATAATGAAGAAAAAATATATGAGATGATATTACACAAGGGAAATGAAGAAGATTGGAAACCAATTGAGTTAAATGCCCTTTTAATATAAATATATATAAGTCCTTAAGCTATATTATATAGCTTAAGGACTTTTTTTTAGTGGCAGCTGCCTCCGCAACTACTACATCCACCTTCAGATTTTTCATTTGGTTCTATTGTAAAACCATCTATTCCATTTTCTTCTGGACATTTAATTTCAAAGCCTTTAAATTGTTTGAAAAGTTCTCCATCTACTAAAAATTGAAGATCACCAATTTTTTCTGTAATGTCACCAATTTTTTGCTCATCCAGAGCAATATTAAATTGAGGACCACTTCAGCCCATACCTGCTAAAAATATTCTAACAGTATCTTGGGAAACATTATTTTGATCTAAAAAGCTTTTAAATTGTGTATAAGCTAATTCACTCATCTTTACAGCTGACATTTTATTCCTCCTCATTATACTAAATATTTTTTATAACTATTAAGCAATAATAATATAAAATTTAAAAATATTCAAGGGAAAATTTGATTTTGTGTTGCATATTGATTGATTATTTTATATAATATAAACATGATATTGATAATCATTATCATTATGGAGGGCATTATGAGTGAAAATGTATTAAACGATTATTTATATAATATAAATAAATTTCAAGGATTAGAATATTTAATGTTTATAATATTACACAATGTATCACCTGTTGTGGTTGGAATTAAACCATCAGTTTTAATAACATTTAGTAATAATAATAGAGAACTATTTAATTTATGGAAAAAGCATAAAGGTTATATAATAAAAAAAATTAATTTAGATTTTTGTGAAATTAAAGTTGAAGAAAATTCTGTAGTAATAATGTTTTATAAAAAGAAGAATTTAGAGAGTGTATTATTAGATAAAAGAAATTCTGAGTTTTTAGAGAATATGGGTTATGAGAAATGTATGGAATTACATGAAAAGATTAATTTATTAATAGATAGATACAATAATGGATGTCCACATGAAATAGGAATATTTTTAGGATACCCAGTAAAGGATGTTATAGAATTTATAAAGTATCCTAGAAAGAAATGTATACTTTGTGGATACTGGAAGGTTTATCATAATCCTGAAAAAGCTAAAAAAATTTTTAATGAATATGATAGAGTTAAAAATAAAGTTATAAGATTGTTTGTTAATGAAACAAATGTAGATAAAATATTACAAAAAATATGTGCAGCAGCATAAAAAAATTTAAATATTGATTGATAACAATTATTAATATCAAATAAAAACAGAAGGGGTGTTTTAAATGAAAAATATATCTATAATTTATTGGAGTGGAACAGGAAATACAGAAAAAATGGCATTATCAGTAGCAGATGGAGCGAAGGAAACAGGAGTTGAAGTACAATTAAAAAATGTTAGTGAAGCAACTATAGAAGATATTAAGAGTTCAGATGCTATAGCATTAGGATGTCCGTCAATGGGCAGTGAACAATTAGAAGAGATGGAAATGGAACCTTTTATAGACTCAATATCTGGTGAAGTAAATGGTAAGAAAGTAGGATTGTTTGGTTCCTATGGATGGGGAGATGGACAATGGATGAGAGATTGGGTTGAAAGAATGGAGGAGTATGGTGCTGAAATTATTGGAGAAGGTGTAATAGCAAACGAAGAGCCAGGTGAAGATGAAATTGAACAATGCCAGGAGCTAGGAAAAGATTTAACAAAATAGTGAGAGAGTTAGTTAATAAAGGTTATTACAAAAGTATATTTAGTAATAACCTTTATTTTTGTATTTAACATATAATAAAAATGAATGTATTAATATGAATGTTGTTGAATATTTAATTAAAAATAGAAGTTTACATATATATTGAAAATTGTAATTATAATACAAATAAATGACATGATGTAACATTAAATATTCAATTTTATGTTTTAAAAATTAATTTAAATTATGTTTTTACTTAAAAAATAGTGTAGTATTAGTGACCTTTGTTTAAATACAATTGTACATTGTTAAACAAATGAAAAAAATAAAAAAACATATTGCAATTTTCTAAAAAGAGTGATAAAATAATAAATATTAAATAAGTAATTTAATATTCACAAATAATACTAAGAATTTACTTTGGGGCATTCATAATATTACGTTAAAGATATAAGAAAATAAATTACTTATTAAGTGGGTTTATTAATTAATTACAAAGAATCATATATTTATGGGGGCTATTTTAAATATTTTGTATTTTGTAATTAGTTTATAATAAACATTTTTTTACTAAGTTAAGAATTTTTATAATGCTTAATTTTGAGCATCTATAAAAATTCCCCCTTTATTTTAATTAAGCTTTAATTAAAGCTTAATTTTTTTTTATCATTTTTTGTGACTAGGTTACTTTCATCTATATTTTAAAGTGTTTAATTTAGAAATTTAATGAAATTATTTGAAAAAATATAGTAAAATTGATATAGTATTGATGAAATTATTTTATGTAAAAAATATCAAAAAGCAGTGAAAAATTAAATAAAATAATGGAAAAAGAAAAGTAAGGATGAAATTTATGAATTATGTATATATACTAAAATGTAGTGATGGAACTTTTTATACAGGTTACACTAATAATATAGAAAAAAGATTAAAAACACATAATGATGGTAAAGGTGCAAAGTATACAAGATGTAGACTTCCAGTAAAACTTATGTATTTTGAACAATATGAAACTAAAAGTGAGGCTATGAAAAGGGAGTATGCTATAAAAAAGTTAAAAAGAATTGATAAAATAAAGTTAATGGAAAAGGACGATGAGATACATGAAAATAAATTATCAGAAAATATTAGATGATGAAATTAAAAAAATATCAGAAAAAAAAATTGTACCTACACTGTTATTGCACAGTTGTTGTGCACCATGCAGCAGTTATGTTTTAGAATATTTATCACAATATTTTAAAATAACAGTATTTTATTATAATCCTAATATTCATCCTGAAGTTGAATACAGAAAAAGAGTTAAGGAACAACAACAGTTTATTGATAAATTTAAAACTAAATATGATGTAGATTTTATAGAGGGAAAATATGATGTAGATAGTTTCTTTGATATGGCAAAAGGAATGGAAAATTTAAAAGAAGGTGGAATTCGTTGTTTTAAATGCTATGAACTAAGATTAAGAGAAGCATCAAAAATTGCTCAGAAATTAAATTTTGATTATTTTACAACTACACTTTCTATAAGCCCTTATAAAAATGCACAAAAGTTAAATGAAATAGGAGAGCAAGTAGGAAAACAATATGGAGTAAAATATCTTAATTCTGATTTTAAAAAGAAAAATGGATATAAACGTTCTATTGAGCTTTCTAGTGAGTATGGATTATATAGACAAGATTATTGTGGGTGTGTGTATTCTAAAATGGAAAGAAATGAAAAAATTTCTAGTAAATAAAAAGAAAATAACTTCGACAATATTTATAAGTGACTTTTATGATATGGAGGAGGTTATTTTGGGCAGAAAAATTAAAATTATTTTATTTATGTTTTGTATAACAATTATAAGTTCTATGCAAATTGCTTTAGCTCAAACTCCTGTCCCGTATGATACAATTTGGGCAGATGAAGCTAAAGATGTAACTCTAAATCCTAATATTAGTTCTATTGAAAACCATGGAGATAAAAATAAATACATAAATTCACGGTATGGATATAGCTTTTACTATCCTAGTACTTGGAGTATAGATAAACATCGTGATACTGATTTTGTCAGGTTATATGGAAGTGATTTTAGGGTTGATATTTTTTACGACGATGCAACTTTAGCATTTAGTAATTCTAATGAGTACATCAATGAGACAGTTAAAACATTAAGTAATGAAGTGTTTTACCAAGAAAATTTAACAATAAATAGTTTACCTGTATCAAACTACGATTATACAAGAGCTAAGATTAACAGTATAGAAAATGATTTAAATTACTACAGTTACTTTTTTATTTCAAATAATAATAAAGTTTACACAGTTCAATTAAAAACAAATAATTCTAAATTTAATGTATTGAAAACCCAAGTAAAAAATTTAATTACATCTATTGAGTTTACAACGGCAAATCTTACAGATTTAAACAAAAATGTAGATACATCTAAATATTCTCCAGAAATAAAATATGAGCTTGAAAAAAATACACTTCACATTCCTAAAAATAAAGTTGCTTATGGAACATTTAATGGATACCCTTCAAATAAAATATATGATATGGAATCAAGTTTAGGTACTCATTTAGGTTCTCAAATGTTATATTTTGATATAGCATCAAATTATCAATCCTATATTGAACAGATAATTAATGATGGAAGAGCACCTGTTATGACTTTCCATTTTGATAACAAAGAAGGTACTACTACCCCATCAATAATGAGAGTTCTAAATGGTGATTATGATAGTTATCTTTCATCATGGGCAAATGGAATAAAAAATTTACAAGCACCCGTTTTTATAAGAATTGGTAATGAAATGAATGCAGATTGGACTGATTGGGGAAGTAGTAATATTTATAATGATCCTGATTTATATAAGATAGCTTACAGGTATATAGTAGATTATTTTAATCAAGTAGGATGCAGCAATGCTTATTTTGTGTGGAATCCCACAATAGATTCTTCACCACTTACTAGTTTAAATAAAGAATCAGTATATTATCCTGGAGATGATTATGTAGATTGGATCGGTCTTACAGCTTATAATTTTGGAGACACTCAATGGGGAAAGTTTAAGTATTTTGATGAATTATATGAAGATATGTATAAATCATATTTGAGAAATTTTCCAAATAAACCTATGATGATTGGAGAATTTAGCTCTACAGAAAATGGTGGAGATAAAGCTGAATTTATAAGAGATGTTTTTCAAAAAATACCTACCAAATATCCAAACATAAAATTAGTTATTTGGTTTAGTGATATTGATAGAGAATACGATTTTAGGATAAATTCATCTAAAAGTAGTGAAGATGCATTTAGTCAAGCAATGAAAGATTCTTCAGTTGTATTGTATCCAATGATGCCCACTGTTTCACAAAGCGATCTTATTTTACCGCCTAAAACAGTAACAACTAATAACTCTTTATGGACATTTACAGGAGTAGCTTTAGATAAGAGAATAAAATCAATTTCATTAAATGGTATAAAGCAAAATTTTTTATATAGTACATGGAGACAATTTGATCATTTATTTAATTTGAATACAGGTGATAATGTAATAAAGGTTCAAGTGGAATATGAAAATGGAAGTAGTATAAATCTTCCTATAACTGTTAAGAAAAATAGTAGCTTTGGCATAAGTACAAATGTAGGTAATACAATAGCTGAAGCTGTTCAAGAAAATGTAAGTAATAAAACTATTACAGGAATAGTACGAGATTCAGATATAAAAGGATTAAAAATTAATGGGAATAAGACAGATATTAAATGGAGTTGGAGACAGTTTGATGAGAATATAGCCTTATTAGATGGATTAAATTCTATAATTTTAGAAGGATATAGTGATGTTGATTGTAACAATAAAATAATTGAAGAAAAATTTTATTTGTTCAACAATTTAAATAATTTTGTAGATTTAACTTCTATGAATAATGCAGATATAAAAAATATTTGTTCATATGAGGAAGATATTTTAGGAATAACAAAAAGTGATAAAGTAAAATCTATATATATAAATGGAGAAAATATAGAATTAGTAAATGGCAGCTTTTCAAAACATATTACTTTAACTGGTGGAGATAATAATATAAGTTTAAAAGTTATTTTTCAAGATAATGTAGATGGTCAAAAGGTAGAATATATTATAAATAAAAAATTTGTAATTCATACTCCAAGTTTTAAATTTTCAACAGAAGCATCTCAACAAACTAATGATATACCTGTATTAAAAAATAGTAAAACAGAACATATGTTAACGGGACTTGTGAAAAACAGTAATGTAAAGAAATTAACTATAAATGGACAAGATGTAGACATTAAATGGTCTTGGAAACAATTTGATAAAGGCATAACTCTTCACTCTGGAATAAATGAAATAAATATGATGGGATATAGCGATTATGAAGGAAATAATCTTTTGGTAAATGAAAAATTTTATGTAGTGCAAGATCCTGAACTTCTACACATAAGTAATTTAACATATCCAACAACAAATGTTGATAAATTAAACATGGTAATTACAGGTATGGTTCCAGACGGCAGAGTAAAGAAAGTTTATATAAATGGAGTAGAACAACAATTAAAATGGTCATGGAAGCAATTTGATTATGCAGTATCTTTAAAAAATGGAGATAATAAAGTTGATTTTACTTTAGAATATGAAGAAGTTTTAGACGGAAAGGTATATAAATACACTACTACAAAAACATATAATATACATACTCCTGTTTTTGCGTTTAATTCAAATGTTGGAAATACTATACAAAAATCTGTTCAAACAGATAAAAGTAGTATGGATTTTTCAGGAATGATTAATCTTGATACAATAAAAGCTATAACAGTAAATGGACAAGATGTTGCAATAAAGGATGGTAGTTTTTCAATTAATGTTAATATAAATAAAGGATTAAATGAATTTGAGGTAATAGGATATAGTGATATCAATAAACAAAAAATTATTTCAAAAGAATATGCCTATGTATTTAATACGGATGTTTTATATATTAAAACTCCTACACAAAAAAGTTCAACTTCTGAAGGATATGAAGTTACTTTTAGCGGATGGATATCTTCTGGAATTAAAAATCTAAAATTTAATGAAGAAAAACATACAGATTTTGAATATGAGTGGAGACAATATTTTCATAAATTTATTCTACAAAAAGGTGAGAATACAATTGTAGTTACTGCAGATTATGAAGATATACATAAAGGTATTCCATATAGCTTTAAAATAAAGAAAGAATATGTAGTTACAACAGCTGAAGATTTAACAGATATTAAATATTCAACTTCAGTGGGAAAAACAGAAAGTACTGTTCCACATGTACAAAAATATAATGAAGTTATAACTGGATTAGTAAATAATCCTAGAATAAAAGGTATAAAAGTAAATAATATACCTGTACCTATAAAATTTAGTTGGAGACAGTTTGATGCAGCAGTAGAGCTTCAAAGTGGATTAAATAATATTGTTGTTGAAGGATTTAGTGATGAAAACTTTTCAAATAAAATATTTGAAGAAAGAGTTTACTTATATAATCCATTAAAAGGTATTAGTTACTCAAAAGATGTAGGATACTCAAAAGAAGAAAGTGTTCAAACATCTGAAGAAAGTATATGGCTTAGTGGATTTATAAATAATCCTAAAATAACAAATATAAAAATAAATAATATAGATATACCTCTTGAAAGTACACCATATGGAACAAAGCAGTTTGGAAATACAATTAAATTAGATGCAGGATTAAATGAAATTTTAGTACAAGGATTTAATTCTAGTGGTGAAGTAATATTTCAAGAAAATATTTATATGACGAGTACAATTAAGGTTTTGCAATATACAACTCCTGTAGGGCTAGATTTAAATAATCCTGCTTTAGTTGAAAAAGCCTATTATTGGCTTGGAGGATTTATCAAAAGTTCAAAAGTGAATAAGATTAAAGTGAATGGATTAGAAGCATCCATAAGTGAATTTAGTTGGGGAAGACAATTTGGTATTGGTACAGCTTTAAATGAAGGACTAAATGAGTTAAATATAGAATGCTATGATATAAACGAGCAAACAATATTTCAAGAGACATTGTTTGTAAATTACAAAAAATAAAATCTTAAAATAATAAGTGGCAAAAATTTAGTTTTTAATAAAAAGTTACTGTGATAGTAAATATATCATAGTAACTTTTTTTATGATTTCTTATCAAAGTAAAAATTTTTTTATGCAATACGTGACTTTGCTTTTATTTTTTCGAAAATAATTCTTATATGTGAAAAATATTCTAACAAATACATAATTTCTACTAAATGTGATAAATTTCGATACGAAAATATATATAAGTGGAAAATACAAAGAACATACTTAAAAATTTATAGTATGATTCAGTAAAAAAATCAATAATTAAGGAGGGACCTATGGGTAAAAATTTTAAAATCCTATTTTGTGTATTTTGTATAACAATATTAAGTTCTATGAGAATTGCTTTAGCTCAAACTCCTGTTACGTATAATGCACTTTGGACAGATGAATCTAAAGATATAACACTAAATCCTAATATTAGTTCTATTCAAAACTATGGAGATAAAAATAAATACATAAATTCACGGTATGGATATAGTTTCAATTATCCTAAAACATGGAATTTAGATAAACATCGTGATACTGATTATGTAAGAATGTATGGAAGTGATTTTAGAATTGATATATTTTATGATGATATATTTTCTAAATTTAAAAACTATGGGGATTATATTGATAATGTTTTGAAGAGTGTTAATAAAAATGTGTATTATAAGCAAAGAATAACTATAAATAATTTACCAGTAGCAAATTATGATTATAGTAGAAAAAAAATTAATGGTATAAAGAATGATTTAAATAAATATAGTTATTTTTTTGTAATAAATAAAAATAAAGTATATACTATTCAATTAAAGACAAATGATAAAAAATTCAGTGTACTAAAAAATCAAGTAAAAAAGTTAATTGCATCTATGAAATTCACAAATACAAATCTCACTGACCTAAATAAAAATATAGATACTTCTAAGTATTCTCCAGAAATAAAATATACATTTGAAAAAAATACATTACATATTCCTAAAAACAAAGTTACTTACGGAACCTTTAATGGATATCCATCAGTAAAGATATATGATGTAGAAAAAAGTCTTGATACTCATTTGGGTTCTCAGATGATATATTTTTCTGTGGCTTCAAATTATCAATCTTATATTAAACAAGTAGTTGAGGATGGAAGAGCACCAGTAATAACATTACATCTTCAAAATAAGCAAGAGGATAAAGAAGTCTCTATTGTAAAATTAATAAATGGTGATTATGATAAATACCTTTCTTCTTGGGCTAATGGAGTAAAATCAATACAAGCTCCAATATTTATAAGATTTTGTAATGAAATGAATGGTGAATGGACAGGTTGGAGTTGTAGATATACATATAATGACCCTGACTTATATAAAATAGGTTATAGATATTTAGTGGACTATTTTAGAAAGTCAGGATGCAAAAATACGTATTTTGTATGGAATCCTACATCAAAAAATATTCCAAATTGTAGTTTCAATAAGGAATCTGTTTATTACCCAGGAAGCAAATATGTAGATTGGGTAGGACTTACTGCATACAATTTTGGTAATATTGATGGAAATAAATTTAAATCTTTTGATGAATTGTATAGTAATTTATATAAATCATATTTAAGAGATTTTCCCAATAAACCTATGATGATTGGAGAATTTAGTTCTGTAGAACAAGGTGGAAGTAAAGCTGCTTTTATACAAGATGTTTTCAAAAAAATACCTAAGAGGTATCCTAATATAAAGTTAGTTATATGGTTTAATTATGCTGATGGAAAATATGATTTTAGGATAAATTCATCAAAAAATAGTCAAGAAGCATTTAAACAAGCATTAAAAGATTCTTCAGTTATTACCCATCCAATGATATCTACTCTATTAGGAAAGGGGTTAATTTTTCCCAATAGAACAGTAGTAACAGAGGATTCTTTATGGAAATTTTCAGGAAAAGTACTGGATCAACAAATAAAATCTATTTCATTGAATAATACAAAATTTATTTTTAAATCAAATCCTTTTGTACGATTTGAACAAATGTTTAGAATAAAACAAGGAAATAACATCATTAATATGGAAGTTCAATATAAAAATGGAACCAATATAAAAGTACCAATAACAGTTAGGAAAAGCAGTGCTTTAAATTAATTTTAATACATTATCCAATTCTTTTATTAAGAAAGTTATATTATCTTCATTAATAATGATAGGGGGTTGAAAAGCTAAAACGTTTCTGTTTAATCCATTTTTACCTAGCAGAATCCCTCTATCTTTTAGTGATTCTAATATAAAATCAGTTTCGTAACTAGCAGGTTCACCATTTTCTTTTACAAGTTCAGCGCCAAGCATAAGTCCTATGCCTCTAACATCTTTTATAATTGGATATTTATTTTTTAGTTTTATTAATTCTTCTTTTAATTTTTCACCTAAGTTTTTAGCTCTTTTACATAAATTATTATCTTTAATGTAATCTAATACAGCAATTGCTGTAGCGCATGAAACAGGATTTCCACCTAAAGTAGATGCAGATGGTTTTGAAAAAGAAGTTGCTATGTCTGAATTTGTACAAAATGCAGATATAGGCATTCCATTTCCTAAAGCTTTTGCAATTGTCATTATATCAGGAACAACAGCATAGTTTTCTATAGCAAACATTTTTCCTGTTCTTGCAAAACCTGTTTGTACTTCATCTATAATTAAAAGTATATTATGCTTTTTTAGTAATTCTTTTAATTTTTTAAAATACCATTTTGGAGGAGTGATAATACCTCCATTACCTTGAATGGGTTCAGATATTAAAGCAGCAATGTTTTCAGAACCCTTAGTGTTAATAATATTTTCTATTGCAGCTAAGGAGTCATTTGCAGCTTCTTCGCAAGTTTTATTTTTATTATATGCATTAGGTGCAAATGTAACACAATCATCTAAATAAGGATCAGATCTCCACATAGGAATTGATGTTGCACTCATGGTTAAATGAGTACGACCATGAAGTCCATTATTTAATGCTATAAAATTTTTCTTCCCTGTATGTAAACGAGCTAATAAAAGAGCACCTTCATTGGCCTCTGAACCTGTACAACAAAAGAAAGAATGTTTTAAATCTCCAGGCAATATATGAGATAATTTTTCTGCTAAATCAACCATAGGTTGAGTTAAATAAATAGTTGTAGTATGCTGAAGGGTCTTCATTTGATTAATTGTACTTTCAAGTATTTTTGGATTACAATGTCCACAGTTCATTACAGAAACTCCAGCAAAGAAGTCTAGGTATTCTTTTCCTTCAGAATCGTAAAGGTATTGCATATTTCCCCTTACTATTTGAGGAGGATTTTTATAAAAATGGTGAGTGCAAGGATATAAATATTCTTTTTTCTTTTCTATGATTTTTTTAGAACCTATGTAATTAGGCATAACACTACCTCCTTAGTTAAATTGAAAAGCACCAAAAGTAAAACCAGCATATGTAGGCGAAAAGTTTTTAAATAAATTTTCACATTGAGTTAAATCATCTATAGCACATTTGTAAGTACGAATAATTTTTATTAATTCCTCTACGTTATAGTGGCAGCCTTCAATTCTAAAGCGATTTAATCCATTATTATTAAGTTCTTTTAAAATTGGTAAATAGCATAAATCTTTATATAGTATTATATGATTTCTGCCTTGATTATCACGAAAAACAGGATGTTCATATCCTTTATCATCAACTAATACAAGTACTTTGTTATTAGTGTGAAGATTATTTTCTTTACCAATAGGTTTATAAATATTTAAGTTTTCATATAAATCATGTTCCAAATACATAACTACTGGTGAACCATGAACAATCATTTCCATAGGAATTGGTGAATGTTTTATTGTTTCAGCTGCATCTAAAAGGGGTGCTTCTACTGAAAGAGTAGCTGTAGATAAACCTTGCTTTTTATAAAAGTTTGCAGCTTTTTGATTATAAATATTTAAACAATAATCACCAACTAAATCTAAATTTAAATTTTTGAATTTATGTAAGGCGCCTAAATTTGTTACTAATAATCCATCTATATTTAATTGATTATTAGTAAGTAAATGGTTATATTTAGAAAAATCTTGTTCAAACATCATTCTTGGTAAACCAAGATAAATTTTTGTATTCTTCTTATTTTTAGTTAATTCAAGTATTTCATTTTTATTAAAAGGTTTATCAGGTTGAAAAACATCTCCAGATAGATAAACAGTATCAACATCTTCAGCTAAAGCAGCTTTTGCTTGTTCATAGGAATTAACTTTTACAGATATAATAGGTTTTTTAGATGAAGTAGTGTTTTTATTTAAAGTATGTTTAATTTCATTTATTCTAGTTCCTGTTAATTCAAACTCTTCAATTGGTTTACTAAAAACTTTACCATGGCTATAAAATTTTCCAGTACCTTCATATCTTCTGTTTATATTTTTAATACCAGGTTTTCCAAAAGCATAGGCTGTAGATAAATCTCTTTTTCTATTTTCATATATGTAACTAAAATGTTTTTTTCTATCATAACAAATAGGATCATTAATATATCTATCAATGGCATCACTGTAATAATTAATTAATTTAAGTAAGTATTCAGAATCTCTCATTCTACCTTCAATTTTAAAAGAAACAACACCAGCTTCAATCAATTCAGGGATATGCTCATACATACACATATCTTTAACTGCCATTGGATATTTTGTATCATAAACAAATCCATCTTTTTTTATTTTAAAGTTCCATCGACAAGGTTTCATGCAGTGCCCGCGATTACTACTTTTTCCAAAAAGCATTCCGCTATATAAACATTGAGCACCATGAACAACGCACATATCACCATGAACAAAATATTCAAATTCCATATTAGTTTGAGAATAAAGAGTTTTGATAGTTTTTAAATCTATTTCTCTTGATGCAACAACTCTAGTAATACCTAAATTTTTTAGAGTTTTAATAGTTTCTAAATTGTGAACGTTCATCATTACAGAGGAATGTAAATTGAGATTTAAATTTAAAGTTTTAATAAATTCAAATATACTAAAGTCTTGAATTATAAGTGCATCAACTTGAACACGTTCTAAAAATCTTAAATAATTTTCTGCATCTTTTAAATCTTGTTGTCCAAATAAATTATTTACTGTTATATAAACTTTTTTATCTAATGAATGAGCAATTTTTACAGCTTCAACTATCTCTTCATTAGTAAAATTATAATCTTTTCTATGCATACGCATATTTAAAATTTTCCCACCAAAATATACAGCATCTGCACCACTTTGAATTACTTTTTTAAATATTTCAAAAGTGCCAGCAGGGGCAAGTAATTCTACTTGTTGATTATTGAAAAATCTAGACATATCAAATCGCCTTTCTTTTTGAAGTTTTTTATTATCTCAACTTTCGCAGGTGAAAAACAGCCGCTACGGGAAATGATATCTTGCTTAGAAACCTTTCACTTCAGTAACAAGTTCTAAGCTTTACTCATATTGAAAAAAGATTTTTTAATTAATATTCCATAGGAATCAGTAATTAAAAAATAACTTTTTTCAAATTCGTAAAGCTAAGAACTTGTAAACTTTGTTCAAATGTTTCTTACGCAATATATCATTTCCCTTCGCTAGACAGTATTTTTTTACTGCGAAAGTTGAATTATTATTTAAATTATTAATATATAAGTTTAAAGTTTTCATTTGTAAGATTAAATTTATTTTTTAATCCTGAAGTTATATAAACTTCTTTTTTTTCATTAACGAAAATAGCTTCTATACCATCTAATGATTCAATGAGTTTCATTCCATCAGCTAAACCTAAAGAAAAAGCAGTTGTAGAAAGAGCATCACCATCTATTGATTTGTTAGAAATAATTGTAGTGCTCATTAATGAATTATTTACTGGATATCCAGTAAAAGGACTTAAAATATGATGATATCTTTTTCCATCCTTTTCTAAGAAACGTTCATATACTCCAGAAGTTACAATGGATTTATCTTTTACATGAAGTATTCCTATATATTCTCCTCTTGATTTAAAAGGATTCTGTACTCCTATATTCCAACTATCTCCATTTGGTTTAGAACCAAGAGTGAATATATTTCCACCTAGATTAATAATTGCTTTTTTTACATCTTGTGATTTAAGGTATTGGGCTATTTGATCTGCTACATATCCTTTTGCAATTCCACCTAAATCAATCATCATGCCATTATTTGATAATTTTACAGATTTACTTTTATCATCTATAACTATATTTTTATAATTTATTTTAACTTTATTTTGATTTATTTCTGCAGGGGTTGGTACTTTAGCATGGTCGGAACCTATTCCCCAAAGTTTTACTAAAGGTCCTATGCTTATGTCGAAATGTCCTTTTGATAAGTTAGAGTAGTATTGACCTTTTTTTATAACTGCAAAAGTTTCAGGAGAAACAGTTACGGACTCTTTACCTGCATTTTGATTAATTTTAGAAACTTCACTTGTATTAATGTTTATACTCATTTTGTTTTCAATATCTTTTAATATATTAAAAACATTATCAAATATTTTATCTGAGGTATTATTGTAAATTTTTATGTTTACATATGTACCCAAGAAAAATCCAGATTTATCTTTAGGAATGTTTGCTTTTGTACCTTTATGAAAATTAAAAATAGAAAATCTATATGATATAAACAAAAAAGCTATAAATAAAATTACAAGCGGAAGTATTATTCGCTTTTTTTTCAATTTCATATTTGCCTCCTGTCTTTTATACTGCAGTATTATTTTTTACAATACAGTTTAAAAATATTATGAGAAAAGTAAAAAGATATATGGGTAAGTGGTTAGGAAGGTTTAAATTGTTAAAATTTAGCCTATATTTAAACAATGTTTTAAATTATAACATTAATAAGTAATAAAGTTAATATAATGTACATATTGTTAATAAAATTAACAATATAAATTTAATTTTGTTATGAACAAAAATAACAAAATTAAATTTATGAACAAAAACGACAAAAACATAGAAATTTCGAGTTCATATGATAAAATCTTTGTGTGGGAAAAGCGACTTGTTAGGATTTTTTTTAAAGATGATTGTTAAAATATTGTCTATTTGGTTTTGAATGTAGGATTATAACGATAGGAGGAAAAAGAATGAGCAGCAAGAATATAGTGGTAATTGGCGGTGGCTATGCTGGAGTATTAACTGCCAAAAAACTTGCTAAGAAGTTTAAAAAGGAAAACAATATAGAAATTACACTTATTGATAAGAAGCCATATCATACTATGCTTACTGAACTTCACGAAGTTGCAGCAGGTAGGGTTCCTGAAGATTCTATAAGAATTGATTTAAAGAAAATATTTGCCAAAAGAAAGGTTAATGTTGTATTAGATGAGGTAACAAATATAGATTTTAATAATAAGACTATAAGTGCTAAAAATGACTCATATAAATATGATTATTTAGTTGTAGCTACTGGCTCACAGCCAACTTTCTTTGGAATACCTGGTGCAAAAGAGTATACTCATAAATTATGGTCATATGAAGATGCTGTTAATTTAAAAGAACACATTTTGCATATGTTTAGAAAAGCAGCAAAAGAACCTAATAAAGAAAAAAGACAAAAGATGTTAACTTTTGTTGTTGTAGGTGGAGGCTTCACAGGTATAGAAATGATTGGTGAATTAGGAGAATGGAAAAATAGACTATGTGAAGACTTTAGTATAAATAAAGAAGAAGTAAAGTTATATGTAGTAGATGCAATGCCTAAAATTTTACCAATTTTCCCTGATAAGTTAATTAAAAAGGCAGAAAAAAGACTTAAAAAATTAGATATTGAGATAATAACAGGTGCTGGTATTACAGAAGTTTTAAAAGATTCAGTTGTATTAGGAGATAAAGGAAAAGTAGAAGCTAATACAGTTATTTGGGCAGCAGGTGTAGAAGGTGCTGATGTTGTTGGCGAGATGAAGGTAGAACAAAAAGGTAGAAAGAGAATTATTACTAATGATAAATTACAATCACTTGATCATGAAAATGTTTATGTTGCAGGTGATAACATATTTTATATTCCAGAAGGACAAGAAAGACCAGTTCCTCAAATGGTTGAAAATGCTGAGCATTCAGCACCTTTAGTAGCACATAATATTTATACAGATATTAAGGGCGGAGAAAAGAAAACATATAAACCTGCTTTTCATGGAGCAATGGTATGTATAGGTGGACGTTATGGTGTAGCTCATATAGGAAAACCTGGTAAATTCTTTGGACTATCTGGGTTCTTTGCGATGTTTGTTAAGCACTTTATAAATTTAGTATATTTCTTCCAGGTTGCTGGATTTAATAAATGTTGGTCTTATATGTTACATGAAATTTTCCATGTTAAAGATAAAAGAAGTCTTGTTGGTGGACATTTTGCTAAATCATCACCAAATTTTTGGTTAGTTTTATTAAGAGTTTTTGTTGGTTATAAATGGTTGTCACAAGGACTTCATAAACTTCCAAAAATATTAGAAGATCCTACTAATATCTTCTTAATACCACCACCAGCAGATGCTACAAGTGCTGCATCAGCAGCTTCAAGTACGGCAGAAGCAGCAGCTACAGTTGTAGAAAGTTTACCTGTGCCAGACTTTATACAAAATATAGTAGATTGGTCTATGAATACTTTCTTCTACAATGGCGATGGTGGCTTTACAGGTTTAGCTCAAGTATTCCAAACTGGTATGGTAATAGGAGAAATAATAGTGGGTATACTATTGATAGTTGGATTATTTACAGCACTTGCATCAATTATGTCAATTGCTATGGGAATGATGGTTTGGTCTTCTGGTATGGCACCATATGAAATGTTATGGTACTTATTTGCTGGAGTTGCATTGATAGGCGGAACTGGAAGTGTGTTTGGACTTGATTATTATGTACTTCCGGTATTGAAAAAATATTGGAAGAAGATAGCAATTGTAAAGAAATATTATATATATACTGATTAAAAATATTTATATAACTTCATGGGTTTTGTCAAATGTCCTTTTAAAGAATTCTTTAAGAGGACATTTGATTATATTAGAAAAATAAGAAAATATTTAAAGAATAGATCTATATTAACAATAAATTAAAAATAATAAAGGTGATTTGATGAAAAAATTAGATATTATCGTAGTTGTAAGTATTTTATTAATAGCAGGAATTTTTTTAGGTTTTAATAAATACAAAAGTATTATTACTAAAAAAAATAGTAGTGTAATATATGCTGAAATATCTGTAAAAAATAAATTATATAAAAAAGTACCTGTTTCTGATAATCATAAAGAGGTTATTAAGATAGAAACGGATCTTGGAAAAAACATTATAAAAATTCACGATAATGGAGTAGAAATGATAGAAGCAGATTGTAATGATCATATATGTGAATATACAGGTTTTATAAAAGAAGTAGGAGAAATTATCGTTTGCCTTCCTCATCAAGTAGTTGTTGAGATAAAAGGTAATACGGAGGGGAAAGTAGATGAAGTATCGAATTAATCCAATTTGTAATATGTCAAAGACACAAAAGATGATTTTTATTGCTTTGCTTGTTGCTCAAGCAATAGTACTTAATGTAATTGAAAGAATGATTCCATTAAACTTTACTATACCGGGAGCTAAACTTGGTCTAGCTAATATAATTACGTTGACATGTATTTATCTTTTTTCTTTTAAGGAAACGTTAGCAATTATCATACTAAGGACAGTATTAGGTTCTTTACTTGCAGGCTCTTTATCAAGTTTTTTATATAGTATATCAGGTGCGTTATTGAGTTTTATTGTAATGTATTTTTTAATTTTAATAAGTAAAGAAAAAATAAGTACCATTGGAATAAGTGTATTTGGCGGAGTTTTTCACAATATAGGACAGCTAACAGTTGCTATGATTATCATAGAAAATGCAAATATATTTTATTATTTACCTATATTAATGATAACAGGAGTGGCAACTGGAGTAGCTGTGGGTATATGTACTAAATATTTATTAGTATATTTAAGAAGATTAAAATACTTTAACTAGATTAGAAAACAAAGGTGATGAAATGAGTAAATTTTGGAAAGATTATTCTGAACTTGGTGAAGAACTAATTTGTGTGAAAAATATTATTAAAAAAAATATTAAAGGATCTGATATATACTTTAAAGATTCTATAGAACCATTAGTAGAACAGGGCGGCAAAATGTTGAGACCTGCTTTTCTTTTGTTAGGAGGAAAATTTGGTGAATATGATGCTGAAAAATTACAAAATCTAGCTGGAGTAGTAGAAATGCTTCATTTAGCTACATTAATTCATGATGATATAATTGATGATTCAAAACTTAGAAGAGGTTGTGAAAGCATACAATCAAAGTATGGAAAAGACTTTGCAGTTTATGCTGGAGATTATCTATTTTCTCAAAGTTTTAATATGCTCTCAAAATATGAATATACAACGGAAAACATGAAAAATATATCTAAAGTTATAACTAAGATATGTATGGGAGAAATAAGACAACATTATTTTAGATATACTTCAAAAGTTGATTTTAAAAAATATATAAGAATAATCTCTGGAAAAACAGCAGCGTTATTTGCATTAAGTTTTATATTAGGAGCAAAAGAATCCAATTGTGAAGATGGATTAGTAAAAATTTTAGGTAGAATTGGATATAACATAGGTATGGCATTTCAAATCATTGATGATTTGTTAGATTATACAGGAAATGCAGACAAAGTAGGAAAAAGTGTTCAAAATGATTTAAAGCAAGGATATTACACATTACCCGTAATATTTGCAATGAAGGAAGATAAGAAAGGTGAATTGGCATATATACTAGATAATTCGTCATTTAATAAAGAAGATATAGAGAAAATAATAGAATTAGTTAAGAAATATAATGGCATAGAAAACTCTAAAAAGTTAGTACAAAGATATACAGTAAGAGCTTTTAAAAATGTTGAAAGATTACCTGAATGTGAAAGTAAGCAAATATTAAAGGAAGTTATAGAAAAATTAATTCATAGAAAATACTAATGAAATCTTTAAGGAGGACGATTAAGTGGCTTATAAAGATTTACAAGATTTTATAGATGTATTGAGAAAAAAGGAACTTTTACAAGAAATAGAAGTTGAAGTAGATAGTAATTTAGAAATAACAGAGATTGCAGATAGAGTTTCAAAAAAATTTGGTAAAGCTCTGTTATTTAAAAATGTAAAAAATTCATCGTACCCATTACTTATAAATTCACTTGGAACATATGAAAGAATGAATTTGGCATTGGAGGTTGAAAATTTAGATCAGATTGCCGAGGAAATACTAGATTTCATGGATATAGCTAATTATGCTACTTTAATGAATAAAATAAAATCTGTACCAAAACTTGCAAGGTTAGCTAGAGTTTTCCCTAAAAAAGTTAAAAAAGCTGTATGTCAAGAAGTTATAGAAGAACCTGATTTAGATAAACTTCCGATATTAAAATGTTGGCCTAAAGATGGCGGAAGATATATTACGTTACCGTTGGTTATAACAAAAGATCCTGAAACAAATCAACAAAATATGGGGATGTACAGATTACAAGTTTTTGATAAGAAAACAACAGGAATGCATTGGCATTTACACAAAGATGGAAGAGAAATATATGAAAAATATAAAGAGATGGGAAGAAAAATGCCTGTATCAGTAGCATTAGGATGTGATCCTTCAATAATATACTCAGCTACAGCTCCTCTTCCTAAAATGATAGATGAAATGATTTTTGCAGGATTTTTGAGAAAATCACCTGTAGAATTGGTTAAATGTGTAACCAATGATATATATGTACCAGCTAACGCTGAATTTATATTAGAAGGATATGTTGATTTAGATGAAATGAAACTGGAAGGTCCTTTTGGTGACCATACAGGTTATTATTCTCTTGCTGATATGTATCCAGTATTCCACATAGAAAAGATTACAAGAAGAAAAAATCCCGTATATCCAACAACTATTGTAGGAAAACCACCTATGGAAGATTGTTATTTAGGAAAAGCTACAGAAAGAATTTTTCTTCCATTATTAAAAATACAATGTCCTGAAATTGTGGATATGAATTTTCCATTAGAGGGTGTTTTTCATAATTGTGTTATAGTGTCAATAAAAAAAGCTTATCCAAAGCATGCACATAAAGTTATGAATGCACTTTGGGGAATGGGACAAATGATGTACACAAAAATGATAATAGTTGTGGATGAAAAAGTTAATCCTCATGATTTATCCACAGTTGCTTGGAAAGTATTCAACAACATAGATGCTAAAAGAGACTTAGTAATATCTGAAGGTCCTTTAGATGCATTGGATCATGCTTCAAATACAGCTTTTTATGGTCATAGATTAGGTATAGATGCCACAAAAAAATGGGAATCAGAAGGACATACTAGACCTTGGCCGGATGATATAGAAATGACAGAAGAAATTAAGAGATTAGTAGATACAAGGTGGAATGAATATGGTATTTAGTAAGTTTAAAACATATGGGGAATTGGTGATGTTTTCACATACCTTATTTTCTCTGCCATTTGCAATAATAGGTATGATATGGGCAGCTAAGGGACTACCTTCTTTTGAAACTGTATTTTGGATTTTGGTTGCACTTACAGGAGCTAGAAATGGAGCTAATGCATTAAATAGATGGGTTGATAAAGATATAGACAAAAAGAATCCAAGAACAGCTAATCGCCATATGCCAAAGGGTATAGTTAATAGCTTGGAAGTATGGGGAATAATTATCATATGTTTTGGGATTTTTATATTTGCAGCATATAAGTTAAATCCTTTATGTTTTAAATTAACTCCGGCAGCGTTATTTTTGTTTTTTATCTATTCATATACTAAGAGATTTACATGGGCTTGCCACATTGTGCTTGGAATTGCATGTGCTGGAGCACCAGTGGGAGCATGGCTTGCTGTTACAGGAAAGTTTGCGTTTGCTCCATTCATTTTAGGAGCAGTTGTAGCATTATGGGTTGCTGGATTTGATATAATTTATGGAACTCAAGATATAAAATTTGATAGAGAAAACAACTTATTTTCTATTCCAGCCGCATTTGGACTTGAGAATGCACTAATCATATCGTCAGTATTTCATTTTATTATGATAATTTTATTAATAGCTTTATATTTTATTATGGATTTAACTTGGATTTATCTAGTAGGCATATTTATTAGTGCTGTACTTCTAGGGGTGGAGCATTATATAGTATCACCATCAAATGAAAAAAAGATGAAAATAGCATCATATAATATAAATCAAGTTATAAGTCCTATAATTTTACTTTTTACTGTACTAGATACATTTATAGGTTAGATAAACATAGAAATGGAGTGTGATTTTTTGCCAAGATATATAGTTGGAATAACTGGAGCTAGTGGAAGCATCTATGCTATTCGTTTAGTAGAGGAATTGGTGAAAAGAAACTGTGAAATATATTTAATTGTAACGGAAAACGGAAAAAAAGTATTAGAATATGAAATGGAATATGAATTTAATAAATGGATTAACAAAATTGATTGTTTAAAAAAGCAAGTAAAAATTTGCGACATAAATGATATGTTTTCCCCTATAGCTAGTGGTTCTTTTAAAACTGATGGAATGGTTATAATACCTTGCTCTATGGCAGCTATAGGCAAATTAAGTGCAGGAATAGGAGATAATTTACTTATAAGAGCTGGGGATGTTATGTTAAAAGAAAAAAGAAAATTAATTTTAGTTCCAAGAGAAACCCCGCTTAGTCCTATTCATCTTAAAAATATGCTCACATTAAGTGAAAGTAATGTAACAATTCTGCCTCCTATGCCTGCATTTTATCAAAAACCTAAAACTATTGATGATATAGTTAATGGAACTATAGGTAGGATTTTAGAATATTTAGGAATTGAAAATGAACTATATTACAAATGGAGAGGAAAAAATGGATAGGCATGATTGTATGATAAAAATAGATAATTTAACTGTTAACTATAAAAATACAAAAGCTGTAGAAAATATAAATTTGAATATTAAAAAGGGAGAGATATGTACAATCATTGGTAAATCAGGGTCAGGTAAATCAACAATACTAAAAGTTTTAGCTGGAATAAATACAGAATATGAAGGAAAAGTATGTATTGATGGAAATGAACTTAATCCTAAAATTCAATGTGTTGGATTTGTACCACAAAATTATGGATTAATATATTGGAAAACTATAGAACAAAACATTTTATTATCATCAAAAATAAAACATGGCAAAAAAAACATTGATAAAGAACTTTATAGAGAACTTATAAAGGAATTAAATTTAGAAAGACATTTAAAGTTGTATCCTAAAAATTTAAGTGGTGGAGAGAAACAAAGAGCAGCTATTGCTAGAGCTTTTTTATTAAAACCTAGTTTATTACTTATGGATGAACCTTTTTCAGCTTTGGATGTACTTACACGAGAGGAAGCTCAAAAGATATTTTTACGAGTATGGAAAGAACATAAAGTTACATCTATGTTGGTTACTCATGATATAAAAGAGGCAATATATTTGGGTCAAAAAATTATAATAATGTCTTCATCACCGGGAAAAATTGAAAAAATTATTGAAAATAAATTATTTGGTAAATCTTACTCTGGATTTAATGAAAGCTTAGAAAAAATGATTTTAGAAATTAAAGAAACGTTAAAAGGAGAAGAAAATTATGAAGTTAGGTGAATATAAAAAGATTAACTTTTTATATGCATTCATATTAATTTTTGTACTATGGCAAATTATTGCGGTTATTATAAATAAACCAATATTACCAACACCATTCAATATACTTAAATATACTTTTGAAAATTTTTCAAGTGAAATGGTTATGCATGTACTTTATAGTTTGAGAAGAATTCTACTAGGTATAACATTTACAGTAATTATAGCAGTACCCCTTGGAATTATCATGGGATATTATAAAAAAGCAGATTTGATTTTATCACCAATAATGTATTTTAATTACCCAATACCAAAGATAGCTCTTCTTCCTGTAGTAATGCTATTATTTGGTTTGGAAGAATGGACCAAAATTATAATGATTTTTTTAATAACTTTTTTTCCTATAGTTGTTAACATTCGGGACAAAGTTAAAAACATACCTGAAGAAGTTTATTATCCTATGTATTCTTTAGGAGCTAGTAATTTTCAAATCATAAAAGAAATTGTCTTTCCAGGAATTTATTCTACTATTCTTACATCAATACGAATTGGTATAGGAACAGCCATATCAATATTGTTTTTTACAGAAAATTTTGGAACAGAGTATGGAATGGGATATTTTATTATGGATTCTTGGATGAGAATAAATTACATTCAGATGTATTCTTCAATTGTAGTGTTAAGTTTTATTGGGCTAACACTTTTCATAATGATAGATCTTTTAGAAAAATTAATATGTCCTTGGAAAAATAGAGCATAAATACTTATAAAAAATTGTTAGAGGAGGGGTAAGAGGTGAAAATAGTCAAGATATCACTTATAACTATCTTTATTATAGGAGCATTTATGTTATCTAATAGAAAAATAATTATGTATAAAGAAGGTATATATGAGGGAATTGGACAAGGACACCATGGAGATATAAAAGTATCTGTAGATATCGATAAGTACAAAATTAAAGAAATTAAAATTATAGAACAACAGGAAACTCCAGAATTATGTGATATAGTTTATGATAAAATTCCCAAGATGGTTGTAAAAGCAAATAGTGTAAAGGTAGATGTTGTAGCAGGAGCATCATATACTAGCCAAGGGCTTATAGATGCTATTGAAGATGCAGTGGGAAAAGCTAAGATAAAACAAGATAAGGAGTGAAATATTTGAAGTTAAAATATAAGATGACTCTATTTATTGCTGTAATAGTAACTTTTGTTATGGTGAGTGTAGGTGTTTTAACTTTTAAACAAGTTCAAAATACAGTTGAAACTCAGATGGGAAACAATGCAATGGATTTAGCTCAAACTGTAGCATCTATGGAAGAAATAAAGAAGGCATTAGCAACATCTAAAGATTATAAGGCTGTTCAAAATATAGTAGAAGGTTTCAGAAAAAACACAAGATTTCAATATATTATAGTTATGGATATGAAGGGAATAAAATACTCTTACCCGTATGAAAATGCATTGGGTAAGGTATATAGAAGTGGTGGAGAAGAAAAAGTTTTAAAATATGGACAATCATATGTGTCTGCGGATAGAAATGTTCTAATTTCAGCAATAAGAGCTTTTGTACCTATTTATTATGAAGGCAAACAAGTTGGAGCGGTATTAGTGGGACTTTTAAATGATACAGTAAACAAAGAAATTGCTCCTCATTTGTTTAATTTTAAATTGATTTTTGCATTAGGTCTTATATTTGGAGTTATTGGAGCAGTAATTTTGTCATATAACATAAGAAAAACTATATTTGGATTAGAGCCTAAAGAGATAGCTTTATTATTAGGACAAAGAGAACTTGTATTAGAAAATTTAAAAAATGGAATATTAGCAATTAATAAAAATGGGGAAATAATATTTTTTAATAAAGTTGCTAAATTAATATTTGGATTTGAAGATAAAGACAAAGGGAAAAATATATCACAGTTTAGTTTTAATTATGGAGAACAAGTTATGGAAGTTTTAAATACTAAACAGTGTGTTTATAATCAGGAAATAAAAATAGCACCTAATAAAATTTTATCTTGTGGACATACATTATTAAAGGATCATAAGGATGATATCATTGGGGTAGTGTCTAGTTTTCAAGATTTAACTGAAGCTAAACAAATGGCAGAAGAATTGATAGGTATAAAAAAAATGACAAATGAGTTAAGAGCTCAAAATCATGAATTTATGAATAAACTTCATACAATATCAGGATTAATTCAATTAGAGAAGTATGAGAAGGCTGTAGAATATATCGAAGATATATCTAATGAGAAAAAAGAGATTACAGAAATACTAAATCGCAATATAAAAAATGCTCATGTAGCGGGAATTTTATTAGCTAAATATTATAAAGCAGAAGAAATAAAAATATGTTTAGAAATTGATCCTAAATCAAATTTAAGAAGCATACCAGAAAGTATAACATATGGGGAGTTATGTTCAATTGTGGGAAATTTAATTGAAAATGCAATAGAAGAATTGATAAAACAAGAAAATGGGAAAATAAGAGTAAGGTTAAATTCAGATGAAAAAGAACTAAGGATTTGGATTGAAGATAATGGACCAGGTATTAATGAAAAAATAAGAGAAAACATATTTGATAGAGGAGTTACAACTAAAGAAGGAAAAAGGGGATTTGGTCTGTGGATAATTAAGCAAATAATAGATAGAGCTGATGGTAAAATAAAACTTATTCAACATGAAGGTACAATATGGGACATAAGTATACCAATGCATAGGGGTGAGAATTTTGATTAGAGTGCTCATAGTAGAAGATGATCCTATGGTTAAGGAAATAAACGAAGGTTTCTTGAGTAAGGTTGAAGGATATACTTTGTACAATAGTGTAAGCAATATTGAAAGTGCTAAAAAGCAAATATTAGAAGGAAAACCTGACTTGATTTTATTAGATGTATTTTTACCTAATGGAAGGGGTCTTGATCTTTTAAAATGGATAAGAAGAAGTAATTTGAAGTGTGATGTAATATTAATAACTGCAGATAAAAATATGGAAACAGTTCAGGAAGCATTTCGATATGGTGCAGTTGATTATATTATAAAACCTTTTACTTTTAAAAGATTTAAGGAAGCATTAATGAAGTATAAGCATAGAAGAAATGGTTTGGGAGATAGAGAGAATGTTGATCAAGAAATAATAGACAAAATTATTTTTAAAGATATAAACACAAAGGCTAATTTAAATAATAATAAATTCATAAAAGATAGGAAAGGCGTTAGTGAACATACTTATGAGAAAATTACTAACTGTATGAGTAATTTGAATGGAGAAACAATTACAGCTCAAGAGGTTGCTAAATTAGTAGGTGTTTCAAGAATTACAGCTAGAAGATATTTGGATTTATTAGAAAAACAAGGACAAGTAATCTTGGAAATGAAGTACGGAAAAGTTGGAAGACCTTCCAATGAATATAAATTAAAGTAATAAAAACAAAAAAAAGATTATGTACTTTATGAACAAAATAAAATAAATTTACTAAAATTGAAATCAGTTGCATAAATCAAATATAATTTAAAATGTAAGATAGTTAAATTTTTTACAAACTCTCAACGAAGGAGGATAATATGAAATACTTAAGAAAAATAGGAGTTTTTTTATTAATTGGACTAATGATATTTGGTATGACAGCATGTGGATCAAAAAAAGGTAACACTTTTACAGGTGAAGCTAAAGGAAAGAACGGAACAATTAAAGTAGAAGTGACAATTGACAATAAAGAAATCAAGAAAATTAAAGTTGTCGAAAATCATGAATCAGAATTTACTAAAGATACATTTAAAAAAGTTATTGATAGCATAATTGAAGCAAATAGTGCTGATGTAGACACAGTTTCAGGTGCTACTTTAACAAGTTCAGCAATTATTGCAGCAGTAAAAGATGCAGTAAAAAAATCAGGTATAGAATTAACACCTAAGAAAAGTAATGGACAAGCTTCTGCTAAAGCAGAAAATACGTCAACTGATGTTGTAATTATAGGAGCAGGTGGTGCTGGTCTTACAGCAGCTATTCAAGCTAAAGAAGACGGTGCTAAAGTTATATTAATTGAAAAAAATGCAGTTGTTGGAGGAAATACTAATTTTGCAACTGGTGGTTTAAATGCAGCAGGAACAAAATATCAAAAAGAAAAAGGAATAAAAGATAGCGTTGATTTATTTTACAAAGATACTATGAAGGGTGGAAAAAACAAAAATAACCCTGATTTAGTAAAATTATTAGCTGAAAAATCAGCTGAAACTGTTGAATGGTTAACTGAAAGAGGAGCTGACTTAAGCGACGTTGGAAGAATGGGTGGAGCTAGTGTAAATAGAACACATAGACCTACAGGTGGAGCAGCAGTAGGTGCTCACTTAGTTAAAGTTCTTGATAAGAAAGCTAAAGAAGTTGGTGTTGAAATAAGAACAGAAACTAAAGCTATTGAATTATTAGCTGAGGGTAACAAAGTAAACGGTGTAAAAGTTCAAGATGCAAAAGGAAATAAATATGAAATAAATGCTAAAGCAGTAATATTAGCAACAGGTGGTTTTGGAGCAAATCAAGATATGGTTGTAAGTTATAGATCAGAGTTAAAAGGATTTGGAACTACTAATGGACCAGGAGCTACAGGAGATGCTGTAAAACTTGTAGAAAAATTAAATGTTGAATTAGTTGATATGAAAGAAATACAATCACATCCAACAGTAGTACCAGGAAAGAGCAAACTTATAACAGAAGCAGTTAGAGGTAATGGTGCTATATTAGTAAATAGAGATGGTAAGAGATTTATAGATGAATTACAAACAAGAGATGTTGTTTCTAAAGCTGAATTAGAGCAAAAAGGTAAAACAGCATACTTAATTTTCGACCAAAATGTAAGAGAAAGTTTAAGTGCTATAGAAAAATATCACAAACTTGGATTATTAACAGAAGCTAAGACAGTAAAAGAATTAGCAGATAAAATAAAAGTAAATGCTGATGAATTAGAAAAAACAGTAAAATCATACAATGGATTTGTACAAGCTAAGAAAGATACTGAATTCCAAAGATCAAATATGAAAACTGAATTAAATAAAGCTCCATATTATGCAGTAGAAGTTGGACCAGCTGTACACCATACTATGGGTGGACTTAAAATAAACACTGATGCTAAAGTTATTACTAAAGATGGTAAAGTAGTTGAAGGTTTATTTGCAGCAGGAGAAGTTACTGGTGGAGTACACGGTGCAAACAGATTAGGTGGAAACGCAGTGGCTGATATAACAACTTTCGGTAGAATAGCTGGTAAAAACGCAGCAGGTTTAGCAAAAAAATAGTTAAAAATAATTATAAAAAACATCTTAAACTTTTAAGTTTAGGATGTTTTTTTATTATTAAAGAAATTATAAATTTTTTGAAAGGTTTTTTTATCAAATATGTGTATTTGTCCTATAGAATATTCGGAATATACTTTTAATTATGAGTACTGTATAATATAAGTATCATTTCTATACTTCTAAGTATTATAATTTCCTAATATATAACTTAACTTTTGCAGTAAAAAATACTGTTTAGAACTTGTTACTTAGGTAAAAGGTTTCTAAGCAAGATATCATTTCCCGTAGCGGATATTTTTCACCTGCAAAAAGTTGAATAACTTAATTTTTATAGGACAAAAATATTCTTTAATATGAGGTGTTAAATGAAAATAAAAGATTTATTAGATTTAAAAGAAGGAGAAATTGTATCTATTGTAGGGGCTGGAGGTAAGACTTCATTTATGTTTTCTTTGGCAAAAGAATTAAGAGAACAAGGAAAAGTTTTAGTTACTACTACTACTAAAATTTTTGTACCCCAAAAAGAACAATATGATTTTTTAGCTATTGGTGAGAGTAATTTTAATAAGGTTAAATTACAAAAATATAAAGGTATTTATGTTTTTGGAGCACATATAAATTTAGAAAATAAAATTATTGGTTTAAGGTATGAAATGTTGCAAAGACAATTAACACATTTTAAATATATATTAATAGAAGCGGATGGTTCTAAAGGAAAACCTATAAAGGGATGGAACGAAAAAGAACCTGTTGTGTGGGAAAATACAGATAAAACTGTTGGAATTTTAAATATTGAGGCATTAGGAAAAAAAATTAATTCTCATAATGTTCATAGAGAAGAGCAATTCATTAAATTAACTAATTCTAGAATAAATGATTATATAAATATAAATCATCTAAAATGTTTAATTTTTAACAAAAATGGATTATTCAAAAACTCATGTGGAGAAAAAATACTATTTATAAATAAGGTTGAAGAAGAAAATAAAAAAATATTAGCAAGAAAATTGCTAAAAATAATTGTAGAAGAAAATAATAATTATTTAGATAAAATAATTATTGGAAGTTTAAAGAATCAAGAGTATTATTTAGCTTTTAATTCAAAAAATGAAAGGTGTGATACAAATACTTAATGCTATTATAATGGCCTCTGGTTATGGAAAAAGAATGGGTGAAAATAAACTTTTGCTTTCTTATAAAGGTAAAAGTTTAATAGAGTGGATTATTGAAAAAGTTCTAGAAAGTGAATTCTCAAATAGGATAGTAATTGCTAGAGATAAGTATGTAATAGATTTAGTAAGGAAAAAAGGCATAAAGGTCGTTGTTAATGAGAAAGCACATCTTGGAAAAAGTGAATCAATAAAATTAGGAATAGAAAATCTCCCATTAGCACAAGGATATATGTTTTTTACAGCTGATCAACCATTAATAAAGAGAAGTACAATACAAAAATTAATAGATAATTTTAAACAAAATAAAGATTTCATAATAGTTCCTAAGTACAAAGATAAAAAAGGAAGTCCTGTTATATTTCCTAATAAATTTGTAGATGAACTTTTGTTATTAAAAGGAGATAACGGTGGCAAAATAGTTATAAATAAACATATGGATAAGGTAAAGTTTGTAGATATCAATGAGGGGTATGAATTATTAGATATAGATACAGTAGAAGATTATAAAAAGTTAATCTTATTAGGTGATAACTCAACTTTCGCAGGTGAAAAATAGCCGCTACGTGAAATGATATTTTGCTTAGAAACCCTTCACTTCAGTAACAAGTTCTAAGCTTTACTCATATTGAAAAAAGATTTTTTAATTAATATTCCGTAGGAATCAGTAATTAAAAAATAACTTTTATCAAATTCGTAAAGCTAAGAACTTGTAAACTTTGTTCAAATGTTTCTTACGCAATATATCATTTCCCTTCGCTAAGCAGTATTTTTTTACTGCGAAAGTTGAAGTGATAATTAGTTGATGCAGAAAATTATACAGATCAGTTTGTATTACAAAAGTTGAGTAAAAACCTATTTAAGGAGTGAGAGAATAATGTTAGATGAAGTTGTTGTTGTAAGAGGTGGTGGAGATATAGCTTCAGGAACCATACAAAAACTTCACAGGAGCGGATTTAAAGTATTAGTACTAGATGTTAAAAAACCAACATCAATAAGAAGAAAGGTATGTTTTAGTGAAGCTATTTATGAAAAGCAAGTAATTATTGAAGATATAAAAGCTGTTTGTGTAGATAATGCTGATGATGTAAAAAAAGCATGGAAAGATGGATCAATTCCTGTAGTTGTAGATCCACAAGGGAAATATATTGAATTTTTGAAACCAGAAATAGTAATAGATGCTATACTAGCTAAAAAAAATTTAGGCACAAATAAAGATATGGCACAAATAACAATAGCCTTAGGCCCTGGATTTGAAGCAGGTAAAGATGTAGATATAGTTATTGAAACAATGAGAGGTCATAATTTAGGAAGATTAATTTTTAAGGGAAGAGCAATGAATAATACAGGGATACCCGGAAATATAAATGGATATTCTAAGGAAAGAGTATTGTATAGTCCAAGTGATGGAATTATAAAAAATATCTGTGAAATTGGAGATAAGGTTAAAATGGGTGATGTAATAGCCTACGTAGAGAAAATTGAAGTAAAAGCATTAATAAATGGAGTGTTAAGAGGTATTATAAGAGATGAGATTAAGGTTTTCAAAGGAATGAAAATAGGAGATATAGATCCAAGAATTACTGAAGAAAAAAATTGTTTTACGATTTCAGATAAAGCTAGGAATATTGCTGGCGGAGTATTAGAGGCAATATTATATCTAAAACATAAAAAATTTAATAAGTAGGTGAAAGATTATGGATGAGAAGATACTAAAGAGGATTTATGAAAGTTTAAATAAAGGAGAAAAGGTAGCGCTAGTTACAGTGACTAATTCACAAGGATCTACTCCTAGAAAAAGAGGAGCTATTATGGCAGTATGGGAAGATGGTAAAATACTTGGTTCTGTGGGTGGAGGTAAAATTGAGTATGAAGTTATAGCAAAAGCTGTAGAATGTATAAAAAAAAGTGAAGATAGTGAGTTTGACTATAAGTTAAATGAAAGTGGTAATTTAGGAATGCAGTGTGGAGGGCAAGCTAAAGGATTTATAAAAATATTTAATCCGAGGCCAAAATTAATTATAGCTGGTGGAGGACATATAGGTCAGCAACTTTTTAAATTGGCTAAGATATTAGATTTTTATACTGTAATTTTAGATGATAGAGAAGAATTCGCAAATAGTGAAATATTTGAAGGTGCTGATGAAGTCATAGTAGGAGATATAGGATTAAAACTTTCAAATTATAAGTTAGAAGAGGATACATATGTAGTTATTGTAACTAGAGGGCACAAGAGTGATGAAGGAGCTTTAGAAGCGGTAGTGGGAAAGAAAGCTAATTACATAGGTATGATCGGAAGTTCTAAAAAGATTTTACATATTATGAATAACTTAATCGAAAAAGGAATATCAAAAGAAGCTTTACAAAAGGTTTATGCACCAGTAGGTTTAAACATATCTTCACAAATGCCAGCAGAAATAGCTTTTGGAATTATGAGTGAGATACTTCTAATAAAGAATAAAGGATCATTAGAGCATTTAAGAGATATAAAGAAGATTAATTTGTAATATAGATATTAGCAACTTAACTTTCACAGCTTAAAAATAGTCGCTACGGGAAATGATATCTTGCTCAGAAATCTTTCGTTTTAAAGATAATTAATAGTTAATAATGAATAATTAATAGTTAAGGAAGTTTTGCCTTAGGGCAAAATAACTAACATATAATTTAAGATTTTTGCTAAAGCAAAAATCAACCTTTATTATTAATTATTAATTATTAATTGATACTAAATGTTTCTTACGCAATATATCATTTCCCTTCGCTAGACAGTATTTTTAAAATGGGAAAGTTGAGTGAGTAATTTAATTTTTGCAGGACAAAAATCTTATATTTATATGGGGGATACACATGAAAAGAAAAATTTTTTTAGGTATATTTATTATTGTTGCATTATTTGGATTGATAGGTTGTAGTAGTAATAAAGAAACAAAAGAGATAACTATAAGTGCGGCAGCAAGTTTAAAGGAACCTATAGAGGAGATCAAGAATGTTTTTGAAAAAGAAAAAAATATAAAGTTAAATATAAATATTGGTAGTTCAGGAGCGCTTCAAAAGCAAATTGAACAAGGAGCTCCAGTAGATGTATTTATATCTGCAAGTAAAAAACAAATGAATGCATTAAAAGAAAAAGATTTAATAGATAAAAATTCAGAAAAAGATATGTTTACTAATTCGTTAGTATTAATAGTTTCAAATAGTTATAAAAAAGATATAAAGTCTATTGATAAGTTAAAAGGTAAAGATATAAAAATAGCAATTGGAGAAACTAGTACTGTACCAGCCGGACAGTATGCTAAAGAAGCTCTTCAGAATCTAAAATATTGGAATGAGTTTAATAATAAATTTGTTTATGCTAAAAATGTAAAAGCAGTATTAAATTATGTGGAAAAAGGCGAAGCTGAAGCAGGTATTGTTTATTATACTGATGCTGTTAATTTAAAAAACAGTTATGTAGCTTATAAAGTTCCACAAAGTAGTCATAAAGAAATAATATATCCATCAGCTATTTTATCACAAAGTAAAAATAAAGAATTAAGTAACGAATTCATAAAATACTTAAATAATAAAAAGTGTAGGGATATTTTGAAAAAATATAATTTTGAAGTTAAGGAGAATTAAATTAGTATGGTTATAGATTCTGTTTTTATTTCATTGAAAATAACATCTATGGCTGTAATAATTAGTTTTTTCATTGGAATAGGATTAGCTAGAATTTTTACAAAATATGAAATTAGGGGAAGTAGGATATTGGAAGCATTTATTATATTACCTTTGTTTTTACCGCCATCTGTAGTAGGATATATGCTTTTAATATTTATTGGGAAGAAAGGAATATTAGGATCCATATTATATAAGTATTTTAATATAAGTTTAATATTTAGTTGGAAGGCAGCAGTATTAGCAGCATTTGTAGTATCTATTCCCATAATGTATCAAAGTGCTAAGGGTGCGTTTTTAAATGTAAATCCTATATATTTAGAAGCTGCAAGGGTTATGGGTGCAAATGAATGGCAAATATTTTGGAAAATAACTGTTCCTTTAAGTATAAAAGGTATATTAAGTGGTTTAATACTCTCATTTGGAAGAGCGTTTGGTGAATTTGGAGCTACTTTAATGGTAGCAGGTAATATTCCAGGAAAGACTCAGACTATACCAATGGCTATATATTATGCTGTAGAAAATGGTGACAAATTTACTGCAAATACGTTGATGTTTATAGTTATATCTATAAGTTTTACTATTATATTTATATTGAATTATGTTTTGAAATCTAAGAATACATATTAAAGGTTGTTCAATAACTGATTAGTCTAAGTTTTAACTGATTTTGTATTGCAACAATATTATAAGTTTGCAGCAGTTAATGAGGCACATTCATCTTATTTTATTGAAAATTATCTTGATAGATATTGTTTTGAAGTAGGAAAACTTCCTAAAGATGCAAAAATAGAAATAAAAGTAATAGCTTTAGCAGAATAGTGGTCATTTAAATATTTATGTTGAATTTTTACTTTAGCTAAAGTTTAAAAATATTTATTTAAGGATTAGTAGTACTACTTAACTAATCTTTTATGAAAAAAAATACCTCGCTTTGATAAAGTGGATATGGTTTCGCTAGCCAATCCAAAATCAAAGGAGGTATTATCCAATTGGATAATAATAATTCATCACATACAAAGAAAATATACAAGATATCATTTCCCGTAGCGACTATTTTTCACCTGCGAAAGTTGAGTTAATTAATAATTTAAATTTTGAATTTATCTAATTGTTGATTAAGTTTCATAGCAAGTTCATTTAGTTTGTCAGCAGAATTAGCTACTTCTTCAACTGCTGCAGTTTGCTGTTGTATTGAAGCTGTAACTTCTTCGGAGGAAGCTGCTGTTTCTTCTGAAATTGCAGATATATTTTCAATAGAAGATACTATTTCGTTTTTATCTCCATTCAATTCATTAATAGATTGAGTTATAAGTTGAATTTTTTCTGTAATGTTTCTTATAGAAGAAGAAATTTTATCAAAAGAAGCATTAACTTCTGTAACAGCACCAGTTTGTTCATTTGTAATTTGTTTAACTTCACTCATTATTTGTACAGTGTTTTTACTGTCAGTTTGAATATTTGAGATTATTTGCTTAATTTCATCAGTTGCAGAATGAGAACCTTCTGCAAGTTTTCTAATTTCATCAGCAACTACTGCAAAACCTTTACCAGCTTCACCAGCTCTTGCAGCTTCAATAGAGGCGTTTAATGCCAATAAATTAGTTTGTTCTGAGATAGAATTTATAGTATCAAGTATGGAACTTATGCTGTTAACTTTACTGTCCAATTCAATTATTGCAGTTTCAATTTTATTGATAGCTTGTTCATTAGAACTTGTTTTACTATCTAATTGATTTATAACTTTAAGTCCATTCATATTTGTAGCGTTTACTGCATTAGTAGCAGACTCCATTTCTTTTGAGTTATTTGATAAAGTATTAAATTTTTCAGATAAACTATAAGTAACCTTAACACCTTTTTCTGCATCAGAAGCTTGCTCAGTAGCACCTTTAGCTATTCCTTCAACAGCTTGTGAAATTCCTTCAGCTGAAGCACTAGTTTCTTCTGCAGTAGCTGCTAGAGTTTGAGAAGAATCTGTTAATTCTAAAGACACAGCTTTTACATTATCTAGTAAGTTTCCTATAGATTCAAGCATAACATTGAAGTCTTTTGATAGTTCACCTATTTCATCACTAGATTTTACATTACATCTTACAGAAAAGTCTCCTTGTTTAACTTTTTCCATATCTTTTACAAGAATTTTAATAGGTTTTGTTAATTTATTTGCAAAGACTATTGTTATTAAAATACCTATGATTAAAGTTAATAGGCCAACAGTTACAGCAAGATTTAATATTTTACTAGCACTTTCATCAATTTCATCAGTATACATAGAACCAACTATATTCCAGCCTACTTTATCAAGTTTAGTAAATGCTGCAAATTTATCTATTTTAGTTCCATTCTCGTCCCATTCATATTCTAAGTATCCTTCTTTTTTTTCTTTTGTAGCTTTTAAAATTTCTTTTGATGGTAGAGTTTTTAATATAAGATCTTTATTTTTATGAGTTATAACTTTACCAGAATTATCCACTATAAGTATGTATCCCTTTTTACCTATTTTAATAGAATTTATTTCTTTTGATAAGGCATCGAGAGGTATATCTATAGCTAGTACTCCAATAAAATCATTATTATTGGAAGAATTATAAACAGGTACGGCAGCTGTTATGACTAACTTATCAGTAAATGCATCTTTATAAACATCAGTCCATATAAGTTTATTTTCTTCAACTGCTTTTTTATACCATGGCCTAGTAGTAGGGTCATAGTCTTTTGGAAAATCAGATGCTGGATACATGTGCATATTCTTATTTTTAGTACCCAAATAAATAGATAAAATATTTTCATGTCCTTTCATGAAGGCTTGTAAATTTTTTACCATCCAGGATGAGTATTCAGGATGTGATATGATTTCTTGTATATTAGCTTCATGAGACATTTGTTTTAGTGCATCTTCATAGTTTTTTAGATAATAAGATATAGTGGATTTATTTTGTTTTACCATTTCTAGTGTAGAGTTTTCAAGATCTGATTTTAGAATATTTCTAGTTTTAAAAGTTGACATTATACCTAAAACAGATAACGAAGTAAAAACCAATAAAATACACATTGTTATCAATTTGAATTTTATTCCTTTTTTAAAAGATAAAGTTTTGAAGATTTTCATAAAAAGTTTTGTACTCCTTTCTAGTTAATTGATTTTATTTAGTTATCGACAAAAAAGCGCATTACTTTATAAAATATCTTAAAGTTATACATAAAGTTACATATATTTTTTATGGAATCATTCGATTATATTTACTTTAGAAGAAAACATTAGGTACAGTTCTTGTTAAAAATATTGGGGACAGTTCATTAAAAATTTAAATATTAACAATATAAATATAGGTATAAATTATTAAAGAATAAATATAAATACTTGGGGACAGGTAATTAAAAAGTATATGGATATAAGCCATAATTCATTATTGAAAATTTAAATTCTAAAAATATAAATACAAATCATTAAAAAATAAATAAAGAGAAGTAATTAAGAAATATTAAAAAAGGGGGACAGGTAATTAAAAAAGGAAATTATTAATCTTGTAGATATAAGAAAAAGGAATAAAAAATTTATTATTATAAACTCAACTTTCGCAGGAGAAAAAGACCAACTTCTCCTTGATATAACAAGGCAAAGCAGTAATAAAATTGTCTATTATTGAGTCGATAAGCTCCTTAGAAAGAAGAAGTTTTTCAGATAAAACATTTTTTAAAATATCAATAATGATACGCATTACTTCACAAAATTGGATATCTTGAAGTTCATCACAACATTGATAAAAAAATCCACCAATAGTTCGTACATCATTATTTTTACGATTTTCTAAAGCAAGCATGATATATCTAGTAAAAACTATAGACGTATGAGAAACCATGGAATCATAAGAACGTCCTTGAAACTCTTTAACAAGCTTTAAAAAAGATTTATTCATTTTGAAAAAAACTTCTATATCCCAGCGTTTACCGTAAATTCTTATGATTTCATTATCGTCTAAAGATATATCAGTAGAAATCAAAGCAAGCCAGTTTCTTTTTCGATTTCTATCCCTTACAAATACAATTTTTGCTTTTACTTCATTGCCATTTTCATCAGAACCAATACCTACAATTACAGAAGAAAGAATTTTAGCTCTACCGCGTTTCTTTTTTAAACTAGCATAAAGTCCTTTAAGATTTAAAAGCTTACCATTGTAATTGTAGTAAACCCTTGGCATTGCTTTAACCATAGCAATAGTATTAAGTTTAAGTTGTAAAATTTGTATAAGAATTTTGGGATACGTAAACCAGCTATCAAAAAGAACATATGATGCAGGAATTTTATATTTAGCAGCTTGTTTAAGTAAACACATCATAGCTGAAGGTGATTTTAAAATAGCCTCCTTACGGAGTTTAGCACCATTAGTTCTTTTATCAATAGATTCATTTTGAGGGCAAATTCTATTTTTCTCTTTTTCAGAAGAAAGAAGAGTAAATCCAAGAGGCAAAAAAGTATTACCGTCTGACCAACCAAGTGTAAGAAGGCGAAAGCCTTTGACAAATTTTCTTGTAACGTGATCATGAACATTTGCAAGGAGTTCAACAGATTTACTTCTATTTCTACTATACAAAGAATCATCTACTATTAAGACATTTACTCTATCTTTAGATGTAAGCGGAATGATTACATTTCTGATAATTGATGAAGAAAGTATGAGTAAAAATTTTCTCCAATTAAAATTAGGAGAATTAAGGAACCTATAGATGACATCTTTTGAAAAGTTGATATTCTTTTTACTCTCAAAAGTACGAAAAAGATTTTTACCTGTGAAAATAAGAGTAAATATATATTTAAATACTGTAATACAAGAAAAACCTTTTTGCTTTGAAAAATTACATTTTCTAAGAATAGATCCAATTTTGTTATCTTTAAAAAATCTATTTATAGTAAAATTCAGTTGTTTATCTTTGTTATCATTTGGTATAATAGTGTTCATAAGAAACATTCCTTTCTTTGGTGTTATGTTTTTAGCAATTCTATTATACCAAAAGGAATGTTTCTTTGCTTTATGCGTTTATTTTACAGGCTTTCGCCTTATTTTTTATCTGCGAAAGTTGAGTTATAAAATAAGTATTAAATAGGAATTGAGTTGTCTCTGAAGTATTACCACATATAGAATTTTGTAGAAAATATAATGATATAATGATAATATATTATAGGAGAGTTTATAAAAGGAGATTTTATTTGATATGAAAAAGAAATTAACAATAAGAGATATATTATGTATTTTGATAGTAAGTATTATTGTTTTATTTATTTTTATACATAGACATCAATTAAGACATATAAATATTCACCGTGTTATAAGATATATTAATCGATCAGGTGAACTTGCATTCTGTTCATTTATTGCAATATATGCTCTTAAACCAATAGTGTTAGTTATTCCATCAGCAATGCTATCTGTAGTAGGTGGAGTAATTTTTGGACCAATAAAAGGGTTTGTTTTTAATATGATAGGTTTTTTTCTTTCAGGAACTTTAGCATTTTTCCTATCAAGATTTTTAGGAAGATCTTTTGTTGAAAGAATACTTAAGGGTAAAATGTTAAAGTTAGATTCAAGTATTGAGAAAAATGGTTTTAAAATAATATTTTTTCTAAGACTTCCACCTATACTACCTTTTGATCCATTAAGTTATACTTGTGGATTAACAAAGATAAAATATAGAGATTTTATGATAGGTTCATTGTTAGGAGTTATACCAGAGACAATATGTTATTCATATATGGGATGTGATTTACTTAGAAAACCTTCTATTAAAATAGTAATACCGATAATTATAGTGGCTAGTATAACTATGACTATTTCATGTATATTTAACAAAAGAAAAAAAACTTATATTACTAAAAAAACTGAAATGAAAGATAGTCAATAAAAATATATTTAAAGTCGTACAAATAAAACAATACAAGTTGGAGAATTCAATGTTATGTAATTGATTTTAATAAAGGATATTTAATTTAAAGTAAGTTTATTTTAATTAAATATCCTTTAAATTTATAATTGACAAAATAAATTATGTAAATTATTATATGAGTATACGTGAATATAATCATATTTGTAAACTAATAATATGTATCTAATATAATGAAGATTGTTTACGGAGGTTGATAGTATGAAACCAAAAGTAGCATTTATATGTGTCCACAATTCATGTAGGTCTCAAATGGCAGAAGCATTAGGAAAGATATTTGCAGTGGATATCTTTGAATCATATTCTGCAGGCACAGAGATAAAACCACAAATTAATCAGGATGCTGTAAGAATAATAAAGAAACTGTACGAAATTGATATGAATGAAACTCAACGTTCAAAATTGCTTGAAGATATACCTAAAGTGGATATTGCAATAAAAATGGGTTGTAATGTTGTTTGTCCATTTTTACCAGCAAAGCATATAGAAGATTGGGGCTTGGAAGATCCTACTGGCAAGAGTGATGAGGAATTTATTAAAATAGCAAAAATAATTGAAAAAAAGGTTAAGGAATTATCAGAAAGAATAAGAAAAAAAGAAATAATTTTATAATATGTTATATAAAAATTCAGAAGTTTAAAATCAGAAAATGATTATAAATTTCTGTTTTTTTATTCTAAATATTAAAAATAAAGAATGCTAGTTTTAATATTTAAATTAACTGTCCCCATATTATTTTATTCAGTTAAAGGAAATAAGTGCTAAAATGAAGTATGAACTAAGTTTGTTTTCAAGGAGATGACCAAATTGAAATTAGGAACGTTATGTTACATACAAGATAAAAACAATGATAAAACTCTTTTACTTCACCGTGTAAAAAAGCAAAATGATATGCATGAAGGTAAATGGGTAGGTGTAGGTGGAAAATTAGAACAAGGAGAAACACCAGAGGAATGTATAATTAGAGAAGTTAAAGAGGAAACTGGTTTAACTATAAATAAACCAAAATTAAGAGGAGTTATGACTTTTCCAAAATTTAATGATAATGAAGATTGGTATGTATTTTTGTTTACATCCAATAAGTATGAAGGTGAACTAATAGAATCAGATGAAGGAAATCTTAAATGGATAGATAACTCAAAGGTTTTGGATATGCCTTCCTGGGAGGGGGACAGGATATTCATTAAGTGGTTATTTGAGAATAAGGAATTTTTTTCTGCAAAATTTATTTACGAAAATGGAAATTTGATAAATCATAATGTAGAGTTTTATAAATCATAATAATATATTTATCATAAAAAATTAAATTGGAAAATGTATTTAAAATTTTAGAATAAAGGGACAGTTTATTAAAATTAAAAAGAATTTAATGCAGAGAATCAGTTAGCTTTTAAATAATTACTTGAATGCATATTCTATAATAAGTTAAGGATGAGATATTTTTTTGTAATATTAAGAGAAAATATAGCTTGTCCTTATTTTCTATAAAACAAAATAACAAGTAAGGTAAAATTTTTGAAATTATTCTAAAATCATTATTTCCATAAAATTTTTAAATTTTATAATTAAGTTCAGATAAAGGTTATTTAAAAAGTATAAATTAATTTAATATAAAAATTTCAACTAATTAGTTTAAATAATATAAAATTTAACTTTTAACTAGTTTTTGAATCAAGAAAATCATTAATAATATTTTTGTATTTATCATCTTTCAGCACAATATCAATACCCATAGAACAAAGCGTAGAAACACGTGATTGAGTTATGTTTCCAAGAATTTCGCATATATCCTTGTCTTCTAAACAGCACAAACATTTTAACATAAATACATATAAAGCCTTATTTTTTGTATTACATCTTTTATTTTTTAAAACAATTTGCCATTCAGGCATACCAGTGTATTTAGAAAGAAAAGCTAATATTTCCTCAGGACTAAAAGATCTTTTTATAATATGTCTTTCACTTCTATATTCAGTTTTTTCATCTTGAAATTCAGCACTTTTTTTAAGTAGTTTATCAGTACAACGAAATACTAATTCTGAATAAGCTTTTCTAGCTTTTTTTACATTTGTATTAAAAAATTGCATAATATAATCTTCATCAAGAATATTAAAAGGATCTTTTCTTAATCCTAAATATACTCCTAAACTTGAATATTTATATTCTTCTATGCAATTTCTATATTTTTTTATATCTTTAGGATTTTTGTGAATATAAGCGGAAAGGGTTAATAGATAAGAATCAGCATCTACTAATTTACTTTTGAATCTGTCACGAAAAACATGTCCTTTCCTTTTATGACCATTTCTTTTATGGGCGTTATTATAATATTGGGCATAAGATTGATTTACATCATGCATAAATTGGCTAACGTCAGCTCCATTAGAATCAATTAATAAATGGCCATGGGTGGTCATAAGACAATAGGCATATACCTTGAAATGAAACTTAGTTTCATATTTTTTAATAAGCTCCATATATTTATTTTTATCTCTATTATTTTCGTACAAATGAATTTCACTTACTCCATTAAATATTATGTGATAAATTCCATCTTCAAGTTTAATTCTAGCTGTTCTGCTCATAACAATCTCTCCTTTATTAATATTTTTATTTAAGATTATTGACAAAAGTAATGAAGAATAATCAATTTTCAATTAGAAAAAATTATTTTAAGATTGATCTGTCCCTTTGATTTCTTTAAGATTTGCTTAACTAATAAATGAACCGTCCCCAAAAAAATGTTGCAAAACGTTTACAAAAGGAGTAGTATATAGTTAACCGGTTAAGTAAACCGTTTTACTAAAAGGAGAGAGTAGTTATGAATAAGATATGCGTTTTAGGTAGTATGAATATGGATATGGTTTTAAAGGTAAAAAATATGCCTAAGGTTGGTGAAACGATTTTATCAAAGTCTATGGAAAAAATTCCAGGAGGAAAGGGAGCCAATCAGGCAGTAGCAGCTAAAAGAAGCGGTGCAGAGGTTTATATGATTTCTAAAATTGGCTGCGATGAAAACGGTTTAACTCTAACAAAAGAACTTGAAAAAGACAGTATAAATACAGAATATATTTTTAAAGATAATAAAGAGCCTACAGGCACAGCTATAATAACTGTAAATGATGCTGGAAATAACTCTATAATAGTTGTTTCAGGTGCTAACATGACAATAAATTCAGAAGAAATTAAAAGTACAGAAAAGCTTATAAATAATTGTGATATTGTAATTTCACAATTTGAAACTCCTGAGGATATGACAATACAAGCTTTTAAATTAGCTAAAAAGCACAACAAGATAACAATATTAAATCCAGCTCCAGCAAAAAAAATAAAGGAAGAATTACTTAAATATACAGATATAATAGTTCCAAATGAAACAGAGGCGTGTGTACTTACAGGAATTGAAGTTAAAGATTTGGAAACTGCAAAATTAGCAGCAGAGAAATTTATAGAAAAAGGTGTTAAATGGACAATTATAACATTAGGAGATAAAGGAGCTGCAGTGATATCCAAAGACACAGCTGATATAGTTCCAGCATATAAGGTTGATGCTATTGATACTACAGCCGCAGGAGATAGTTTTATAGGTGGCTTTAGTTCAAAAATAGATGTAGGAGAATTAACAAAAGATAATGTAGTGCAATCAGTTGAATTTGGAAATAAGGTGTCATCTATAGCAGTTCAAAGAGAAGGGGCACAACCTTCTATACCTTATTTAAAAGAAGTAATCCACACATATGAAGTATAAAGTAAGATATGAAAAAATATAGTTTAAATTATAGTAAGGCTAGTGGCAAAAATTTAAAAAATATCTTAGTTTATCAATTGAGGAGGACAAATAAATGAAAAAGACAGCATTGTTAAATAGTGAAATATCAGAAGTAATTTCTAAAATGGGACATACAGACAGCATAGCTATAGGAGATTGTGGTTTACCAATACCAAATGAAACTAGAAGAATAGACTTAGCTCTTATAAAAGATCTTCCAAGATTCATAGATACTTTAAAGGCAGTTCTTCTTGAACTTCAAGTAGAAGAAGCAATAATTGCTGCAGAGACAGAAGATGTGAATCCAAAGATGTACGAAGAAATAAAAAAGAATTTAAAAGATGTAAAAATAAATTTTGTATCTCATGAACAATTAAAGAAAATGTTAAAAGAGTGTAAGGCAGTAATAAGAACAGGCGAACAAACTCCATATTCAAATATAATACTTAAATCTGGAGTTGTTTTTTAAAGGAGGAATGAGAATGAATAAGAAAATTCCTATGTTGAATATGAAAGGCATATCCAAGTCTTTCCCAGGAGTAAAAGCTCTTGAAGATGTAAATCTTACTGCATATGGTGGAGAAGTTATGGCTCTTATGGGAGAAAACGGTGCAGGAAAATCTACTCTTATGAAAATATTAAGTGGAGTCTATAAAAAAGACGAAGGTGACATATTTGTAGAAGGTAAAGAGGTAGAAATAAAGAGTATAAAAGAAGCAGAAAAATTAGGAATTACCATAATACATCAAGAATTAAGTGTTATTCCTAGTCTCACTGTTGCAGAAAACATATTTTTAGGTAATGAAAAATTTGATAAATTTACTAGAAAGATAAACAAAAAGCTTCTTATAGAGAGAAGTAAAATGTTTTTGGAGCAAATCGGATGTAATATAGATCCAAATACTTTAGTAAGAGATATAAATGTTGGTGAAATGCAAATGATAGAAATAGCTAAATCTCTTACTAAAAATTCAAGAATAATAATAATGGACGAGCCAACTACAGCTCTTACTGATGTAGAAACAAAAAAATTATTTAAGGTTATAGATAATCTTAAGAAAAAAGGATTAGCAATAATATATATATCACATAGAATGGAAGAAATTTTTGAAATTTGTGATAGAGTTACAGTTTTAAGAGATGGAAAATATGTTGGAGAAGAAATAGTGAAAGAAATAGATAATGATAAGCTTATAGCAATGATGGTTGGCAGAACTATAGAAGATCAATTTCCTTATAGAGAAGAGAAAAAAGGAGACGTTATTCTTAAAGTTGATAATTTAAGTTATGAAAATAAAGTTAAGAATGCAACTTTTGAAGTTAGAGCTGGTGAAATTTTAGGGGTAGCTGGTCTTATGGGTTCAGGGAGAACAGAACTTGCAAAGACTATATTTGGTGGTTACAGACATAATAGTGGAGAAATATATGTAGAAGGTAAAAATGTACATATAAAATGCCCTAAGGATGCAATAAATAATGGTATATGTTACTTGTCAGAGGATAGGAAAAAAGAAGGTTTAGTTTTATCAATGTCTGTAGCAAAAAATATAACATTAAGTAATTTAGAAAAATATGAAACAAAGATAAAAAGTTTAAATAAAGCCCAAGAATCTAAAGATGTAGAAGAATATATAAAAAAATTAAAAGTAAAAACCCCAAACAAAGAGCAACTTATTAAAAATCTCAGTGGAGGAAATCAGCAAAAGGTTATATTAGCAAAATGGCTTTTATTAGCTCCAAAGGTTCTTATAATAGATGAACCAACAAGAGGTATAGATGTAGGTGCTAAAAAAGAAATTTATGAACTTTTAAATCAATTAAAGTCCATGGGAAAAGCAATTATAATGATATCTTCAGATTTGCCAGAGGTACTAGGAATAAGCGATAGAATCATGGTTATGAGTGAAGGCAAAATATCAGGAGAATTGTCTAGAGATAAGGCAACACAAGAAGAAATAATGAAGTTAGCAGTAGGAATGAATTAAGATAAATTAACATTGAAGAATTATAAAAATAAAAAAATATAAATTGGGTAGTAAGAAATGAATTGACGCGAATTAATACCAAAGAGGAGGCGTAATTGATATGCAAGAAAGTGTAAAGAAAAATTTGTGTAAATATAAATCACTTATAGGATTTTTAGCTTTATGCATAATAATATCAATAATAACACCAAGATTTTTGACTTTAGCAAACATAACAAATGTGTTAACACAAATTTCTGTAAATGCAGTTATAGCAGTAGGTATGACTTTTGTTATATTAACAGGAGGAATTGATCTTTCAGTAGGATCTATATTAGCTATAAGTGGTGCTTGTGCGGCATCAATAATTAAAACTTCAGGTAATGTATTTTTAGCAATTTTAGCAGCGGTAGTAGTAGGAGCAGTTGTAGGGTTACTAAATGGTATATTAGTTTCAAAAGGAAAGGTACAAGCTTTTATAGTAACATTAGCGTCTATGACTATATTTAGAGGTGTTACTTATGTATTTACTAATGGTACTCCAATATCAGGATTAGGTGGGACTTTTGGAACTATAGGAAATAAAAAATTAGGATTATTACCAGTACCAGTATTGATAACTTTGATTATAGTTCTAATAGCTTACTATGTTTTATCACAAACTAGATTCGGAAGATATTTGTATGCTTTAGGTGGAAATGAAGATTCTGCAAGACTTTCAGGGATAAATACAGATAGGATAAAAACTATAGTATATGCAGTATCAGGTATAGCAGCAGCAGTAAGTGGTGTTATAGTTACAAGTAGAATAGGTTCAGCATCTCCAAATGCAGGTTCAGGTTTTGAACTTGATGCTATAGCAGCAGTAGTAATAGGTGGTACAAGCCTTTCAGGAGGAGAAGGAAGCGTAATAGGAACAATAATAGGTGCTTTAATAATAGGAGTTCTAAACAATGGACTAAACTTAATGAATGTATCCCCATTCTATCAATCTATAGTAAAAGGTGCAGTTATACTTATAGCAGTATTAATAGATAAGAAATCTAGAAAATAAGGGGACAGCTCTTAAAAAGTTACATAGTTGTATGAACTAGTAGTTAAAAAATAGGACAGGAGGAAATGTATTATGAAGAAAAGAAGTTTGAAATTTTTGGCATTAGCATTAACATCAGCACTTATGGTAGTAGGATTTACCGGTTGTGGAGAAAAAAAATCAGCAGGTAAAAACAAAATAGGTATGGTAGTTTCAACATTAAACAATCCATTCTTTGTATCTATGAAAGAGGGAGCTGAAAAGAAAGCAAAAGCTTTAGGTTATGAACTAGTAGTATTAGATTCTCAAAATGACCCTGCAAAAGAAAGATCAAATGTAGAAGATCTTGTTCAACAAGGAGTAGGAGCAGTTCTAGTAAATCCAACAGACAGTGATGCTGTTAAAAACGCTATACAAGTAGCAAATGACAGTGAAATACCAGTTATTACATTAGATAGACAGTCTAACGGAGGAACTGTAGCATGTCATATAGCTTCTGATAATGTTAAAGGAGGAAGCATGGCAGCTGATTTCATACTTGATAGTTTAAAAGATAAGAAAGAAATAAAGATAGTTGAACTTCAAGGTTTACCAGGTGCTTCAGCTACAAGAGATAGAGGAGAAGGATTTCATAAAGTTGTAGATGGAAAGTCTAATATAAAAGTAGTTGCAAGTCAACCAGCAGATTTTGATAGACAAAAGGGCTTATCTGTTATGGAAAATATAATTCAAGCAACTCCAAAATTTGATGCAGTATTTGCACATAATGATGAAATGGCTCTAGGCGCTGTAAAAGCTTTAAAGGCTGCAAATAAAAATGTTATAGTTGTAGGTTTTGATGGAACCGGAGATGCTAAAGATACAGTTAAAAAAGGAAATATGGCAGCAACTATGGCTCAACAACCATCAGTTATGGGAGAAATGGGTGTAGATAATGCAGTTAAGATTATAAAAGGAGAAAAAGTACAATCTAAGATACCAGCTGAGTTAAAGGTTTTCAAAAAATAAAATAGCTTAGTAAAGTTATGAGAAACTTTCTTTATTGCAGATATAAAATATAAAATTTAATAAAGAGTTTCTCATAATTTGTTTTTTAATTAATATATAAAATTGATTATGGTATAATAATGACAATAAATTTATTTGGGAGGAAGTTATGGCTAAGGCAACATTGACAGATATAGCAAAGCTAGCAGGGGTTTCAAAGACCACTGTATCTATGGTTCTTAATAATAAAGATATAAATGTAAGTGACTCAACTCGTGAGAAGGTATTACAAACAGCTAAAGAGTTGAATTATATACCTAATACTATAGCGAGAAGTTTAAGTACTAAGAAAACACAAACTATAGGAGTTATACTTCCAGATATAGAAAATCCATTTTTTGCTGAAATGGTGAAAGCTATAGAGGATACAGCAGAAAAACTTAACTATAACGTTATACTATGTAACTCTTATAATAGTATTAGAAAAGAAGAAGAAATACGTTAAACTTTTAATAAGTAAGTTAGTAGACGGAGTTATCTTTGTATCAGGAGGAAATAGTGAAGAAAATTTGAAAATACTTGATGATAATAAGATTCCTTTTGTTATAGTAGATAGGTATGTAGAGTCTTATAAAAAATATAGTGGCGTATTTTGTTCAAATAAAGATGGAATTGAGATTGGAGTAAAATATTTATATAACAAAGGTAAAAGAAATATTGCTTTTGTAAAAGGACCAAGTAACTTAAAAATATCAAATCTTAGATTTGATGCTTATGAAAACATTGCGCAAAAACTTGATATATATGATAAAGATTTAGTTTTTGAAGATAAGTTTACTATAAATGGTGGTCTTCTAAGTACGGAAAAAATATTAAAATTAGGCAAGAAGGTAGATGCTATATTTTATAGTAGTGATGTTATGGCTCTTGGTGGTATGAAATTTCTTTTAAGAAATGGATATAAAGTACCGAGGGACATATCAGTATTAGGTTATGATAATATAAATATATCAGTACTTTTAGAACCAGAACTTTCTACTATAGGACAGCCAATATATAATATGGGCGAAGAAGCTTGTAAACTTATAGTGAATATAATAAATGGAACAGAAAAAGAAAATAAGGTTATATATTTAAAACCGGAACTCGTTGAAAGAGATACAGTACGATAACAAAAAAGTTCTAAAAAGAATACAGTGAAATATTGAAAAATTTGAATATTTAAACAAAAACTATGCTTTTTTAGGCATAGTTTTTGTTATTTGTGAGCCCAAAATGGGTGCATATTGACTGTTGAAGCTCGATAGAAAAAATCACCTGTCCCCACATCTGTTTATTTAATTAACTATATTTATACATAATTTTATGAATAATAATCCATTAAATATAAATAATATCAAAAAATAAATTATTTTAGGAAAATTGGTTATATTTTATACAATTATGTTATATAATAGGTAATAAATCAAAATATATGACATATTATATTAAAATTACGTATGAAAAATATATGAGGTGTATATATAAGTTTTAAAACTAAAATATATGCAAACATAAATACTAAATAAAAATAGACATTTAGCCAAAGGGGTGATTAAAGATGAATAGTAAATACAAATCTAAAATTTCAAGTTCTATTACAATTAAGATAATGATGCAAATTTTAATATTATTAATTGTAGCCTGTGGTGTTTTAAGTATAATATCTTACAAAAGTGCATCAACGGCTTTAGAACAAAATATAAGGAAGAATTTACAATCTAGAACAGAGGATGTATGTAAATTATTAAAAAAAGAAATAAATACAAGAGCAAACAGTTTAAATTCTGTTGCAACATGGCCTAGAGTTAAATCTATGAAATTAGAAGAACAAAAAGATGAACTTGAAGGTGAAGCTGAAAATTGGGGATTTAAAAGATTTAAAGTAGTGGATTCTAAAGGAAATTGTACTACTTTTGAAAATAATTCTGTAATAAATATAAGGGACAGTTCATATTTTTCAGAAGTTATGAAAGGAAATGAAGTGATTACAGATCCATTTTTTAGTGAAGCAGACAATATTGAAATTGTAGATATATATGTACCAATCAAAGGTGAAGATGATACAGTAAAAGGGGCATTAGTAGGAGTTTTTGATTTAGGAGATTTGAATAAGGTAGTTAAAAGTGTAAAAGTAGGGGAAAATGGATGTCCTTTTATAATTAATGAAAAAGGAACATATGTAGCAGCTAGAAATTTTGATTTAGTTTTAAAAGGAGCAAATGATATAGAAGGCGCTAAAAAAGATGAAAATTTAAAGGAGTTTGCAGAATTAGGCAAAAAGATGATAAATGGAGAAAAAGGATTTGGAAGTTATAGGTATAATGATAAAGTAGAATTTATGGCATATGAGCCTATACCTAATACTAAATGGTTTTTAGGATTATCAGTTCCTAAAGATGAAATATTTGATGTAGTTGAGAGTTTAAAGTATAAACAACTAATATTTACATTCATTTTTATAATTTTAGGGCTACTAATTGGATCATTTATTTCAAAGAAAATAAAAGAACCTTTATATAAAATGAGAGAACACACTAAACAATTAGAATTATGTAATTTAAAATATAAAACTGATTTAAACTTAAGTGACGAATTTGGACAAACTTCTAAGTCACTAAATGAAGCTACTCACATGCTTTCAAAAATAATTTGTAAAGTAAAAGATGGAAGTGAAAACACATTAGAAAGTACAAATAAAGTAAAGGTAGCATTTGAAAAAATAAATGAAGAAGTAGAGAAGGTAGCAGCTGCATCAGAAGAAATTTCTGCAAGTATGCAGGAAGTTTCAGCATCTACTGAGGAAGTTACATCCATGGCATCAGCAGTAAAAGAAGATGCAGATAATGTAAATAAAAGTGCTGAAAATGGATTGAATTTAGCTAAAAATATAGAGAAGAAAGCTAATACAATTAATAAAGAAGCTTTGAAGTCAAAAGAAAATATCGATGATGTATATAAACAATCTAAACATAAATTAGAAAGTGCAATAGAAGGTGTAAAAGTTGTTAAAAATATATCTGAAATGGCAGATAGTATATTATCAATTTCAGAACAAACAAATTTATTAGCACTCAATGCAGCAATTGAAGCAGCTAGAGCAGGAGAGCATGGAAAAGGATTTGCAGTTGTAGCTGAAGAAGTTAGAAAACTTGCAGAACAATCTTCTAGTGCGGTAGGAAATATACAAAATAATGTTAAAAAAGTATTAAGTTCGGTTAATGAACTTTCTGATGCTTCAAAATATATGTTGAGTATTTTAGAAAAGGATGTATTTGCGGATTATGAAAAATTAATAGGTATCAGTGAAGAGTATAATAAGGACGGAATAACTTTCAAAAATATAATTGAAAATTTTGCTGATGTTTCTAGTAACATATCTATTTCTATAGATCAAATATCTAAAAGTATGGAAGAAGTTGCTCTTTCAGTACAACAGGTAGCAGGATCTTCTTGTGAAATAGCTGAAAATATATCAGAAGTTAACCATAAGAGTGATGAAGTTCTATCAGAAACAAATTGTAATGCAGAGAATTCAAGAAATTTAACAGAGCTTGTAGAAAAATTTAAAGTTGAATAAATTTAAATAGCAATATACTCAACTTTCGCAGGTAAAAAATAGCCGCTACGGGAAATGATATCTTGCTTAGAACTTGTAAACTTTGTTCAAATGTTTCTTACGCAAAATATCATTTCCCTTCGCTAAGCAGTATTTTTTTACTGTGAAAGTTGAATAATATAAATATGAAATAAAAAATAGTATATATAGAAATTTAAGCCTTAGCAAGTAATATTGTATGCTAAGGCTTTATATTTTAAAAGATGTAAATATTAAAAATAGATATTAATATAAATCTATGTAGATTTTAAATCACAACATTGACCATGTCTACATATTTATATAATATATTAAGCAATTTATTTGGAGTGTTTGTAAGTGTTATATGCACTAATCATGGCAGGAGGAAAAGGAACACGACTTTATCCATTGTCTAGGAACAGTAATCCTAAGCAGTTTTTAAAGGTCATAAATAATAAAAGTTTCTTAAGGAATACGGTAGATAGAATAAAACCGTTAGTAAATAGTGAAAATATTTATATTGTAACCAACAAAGAATATTATGAATCCATATGTAATGAAGTTCCTGAAATAAATAGAGACAATATATTTGTTGAACCTAGTAATAAAGAGACCGCTACCTGTATAGGTCTTTCTGCAGTGAAGCTGTTAAAGAGAGATAAAGATGCAACTATGATAGTTTTACCTTCAGATCACCATATAGAGAAAGTAAATGAATTCCATGATACAATGAAACAAGCAGTTGAAACAGTGCAGAGAAGGAGAGGTCTTGTAACAATAGGGGTAAAGCCTACAAGACCAGAAACAGGTTATGGGTATATAAAATATGCCGAAAGAATAAACAGTAGAATACCAACTTATAAAGTAGAAAGGTTTTTAGAAAAACCAAATCTTGAGGTAGCAAAAGATTTACTTTTAGATGGAACTTATCTCTGGAACAGTGGAATGTTCGTATGGAGAGCAGATGTATTCCTTAGGGAGATGGAAAAATATTTACCAAAGACATATAAAAGACTTATGACAATATATCAAGCAATAGATACGGAAGAAGAAGACAAAGTAACAGACGAACAGTATGAACTTATAGAAGGAATATCTGTTGATTTTGGAATAATGCAAAAGACGAGAAAAGCCTATGTTATAAAGTGTAATTTCGTATGGGATGATATAGGAAGTTTTGAGTCATTGAGTAGATTTTTATCAAATTACCGAGGAAATAATATAAGTGGAAATGCATTTATGGAGCAAAGTGAAAATTGTTCTATATTTGGAGATAGAAAACTCATAATAGGATTTGGAATAAAAGATTTAGTGATTGTAGATTCAAATGATGTAATATTAGTTATGGATAAGAATAAGGATCAAGAACTTAAATACTTAGTAAACAAAATGAAAGACAATAAAGATTTAAGTGAATATCTATAATGAGAAATTCCAGGGGTGATTCTTTTTAGAAAAGCCTCTGGAATTTTTATTTGAAGCTATATTTAAAATTTGGTAATGGCAGTGGTATAATTAAAAAAGTGATTATAAGATAGGGGGACAGGTTATGACTAAAGTATATTTTGTGCGGCATGCCAAACCAGATTTTTCAATACATGATGATTTAACACGACCACTTAATGAAGAAGGAATTAAGGATTGTAAAAGAGTAACAGAATTTTTGATAAATAAAAATATAAATAAAGTTTTTTCAAGTCCATATAAAAGAGCTTTTGATACGGTAAAAGATTTTGCACATAAATCAAATTTAGAAATTGATATTATAGATGATTTTAGGGAAAGAGCAGTTTCAGATGGTTGGATAGAGGATTTTAACACATTTGCGCAGAGACAATGGGAGGATTTTGATTATAAATTATCTAATGGTGAAAGTCTAAATGAAGTCCAAAAAAGAAATATAGCGGCTTTACATAAAATATTAATTGAAAATGAAGATAAGAATATTGTGATTGGAACCCATGGAACAGCATTGAGTACTATAATAAATTATTATGATAAGAATTTTGATCATAGTCAATTTCAAAGGATAAAGCATTTAATGCCATTTATTGTGTGTATTGATTTTCAAGGTACAAAGGCAATTAATATAGAGGAATTTATTATACATGAATAAAATTTTGACATATACGTGTGAGGCGATGAAAGTTGAAAAAATATGAAATCCCTTTTAATTTTGATTTGGAACTTTTAAATTTTTTAGATGAAAAAATAGATAAAAATTGGATAGAGTTTTTATTTCTATCTCCTTTCAAAGAAGATAGTACTAATGCTAGAAGTCATGTTGAAAATGTGAAAAGACAGTATGATACATACACAGTTCCTAAAACAAGAGAAGAGTATACGAAATGCATATATGAAATAGAAAAAAGAGGATATAGACCTGCTGTATTGTTTCAAGAAGATAAGTTAATGTCAAAAGAAAAATTAGATTATTATTTTAAATTAGGTATTAAAGATTTTATAGTAAATAGTGATAAATTAGCAATATATATTAAAGATAAAAATCCTGATTACAATGTAGTAGCTTCTATAACTAAAATTCTTAGTGCAAAAGATATTTGGGAAAAGGATTATTCTATGTACGATAAAATAGTTTTATATTTTCCGTTTAATAGGGCTATAGACAGGTTAAAAGAATTACCTACTAAATATAAGTATATAATTCTTGCAAATTCTTATTGTGCCTATAATTGTGTAGAGGCTAAAAAACATTGGAGTAGTACTACAAAAGAAGCTCTAACTATTAATTGTGTTAGAAAAAATAATAAAGATAAGCTTATATATATTCCACCTGAATATACACATATTTTTGAACCATATGTAGCAAATTTTAAACTTCAGGGAAGAGAATACCCAACTTATATGTTAGCTAATGAGATATATTACTACTACAATAAACTTCACAATCCTCAGGCAGGAGTCATATACAATAGATTAAGTCCATTTAATCAACAGGAATATTTTAATGCTGCTAGAGATTTGAAATTTGTAGTATATGGAGGATTTACTCCTCAAAGTCCAACAACTCCTAATTCTCCAAATACACCAGGTGGATTTAAATGGTCTGCATAAAGCGTAAAATTTTTACTATAAAAATTGAGTTATAAAGAAATTTTAGGCTGAAATTTAGACATTTAAGACAAGAGTTTGTATTTTTCAACCACCATGTATTAAAGCGGAGTTAATAATAATATAAACTTAATATAAATCATTACTAGGACAGCAGCTGTCACATAATTTTTTTAGAGTAATAATATTCAAAAGAGGAGTGAGGAGGTTATATTATGTCTTTTTTTACAAGGAATGATTTATATAGAGTTGAAATTAATGAAGTATGTTATGTTCCTGCTACTATGTTAGGGGGAAGAGCAGGTACATATCCAACTTTAGAATCAATAGAAAAGAAAGGTAATTATGGGTCTATTCCAGTTGGAACTAAAGGTTGGATAGTAGAGAAATTCGGTAAGAAATATTTTAGACCAGACGAAGACCAAGAAGGTATAGATTTGTTTACACCAGCAAATCAACCTATTGTTTTAGTGCCTTACAAAGTTGTTGATGGACACTACAAAAAAATATGATGAAAATGAAATGTCTATATGTTAATGAAAAAAGAAAGTCTATAAGTACATTTGTATTACGTATTTATAGACTTTGTTTTTTTCATATATTAATCTCCTTGTATGGAAGAAATTATTTTTTTTGCTTTATCAGGATAGTTAGTAATTAATCCAGATATTTTACCTTGTGCTAATTGTTTAATTGCAGACTCTTCATTTACGGTATATGTGTTTATAGCTAAATTATGAGAGTATGCACCCATTATAAATTCTTTAGTAAGTGTTATATAGTAAGGATGAAGAGCATCTACTTTTATAGATTTAGCATAATCCCAAGGTTCAAATAAAGAGGACATATAAAGCATACCAGTTTTAACTTTAGAATTTAATTGTTTGATTTTTACTAAAGAGTAATGATCAAAAGAAGATATTATTGAACGTTCTAACATATCATATTTTTCTAACATATTTAAAACTTTTTCCTCTATATTAGGATATAATCTGTATCCTGCTTTTATTTCCAAGTTTATAAATAGAGAAGTAGGTTTTATCAATTTTAAAACTTCTTCTAATGTAGGAATTCTTTCATTATTAAATTCTTTACTATACCAAGAACCTGCATCTAATTTTTTTAATTCTTCTAGGGTGAAACTTTTTATCATACCTTTGCCATTAGTGGTTCTGTCTACTTTTTCATCATGCATTACTATAAGGTATCCATCTTTAGATAAATGAACATCTAGTTCTATACCATCAGCCTTCATTTCTATAGCTTTTTTAAAAGCAGCTAAGGTGTTCTCAGGAGCATAACCAGATGCTCCACGATGAGCTTGAATTTTAGTAAAAGACATATATATACCTCCCTTTAATTTGCTTAGATAAATATTAAATTCTATAATACAAAATAAATATCCTCCATTAAAAAATCAACATAAATTTTAGTTTTAAATAACTAAAATTTGTGAACTGTCCCCAATTTTTATATAATTAACCTGAGGAATACAAGAAAATTATGTATATTAATGATAATATTTTATTAAAAAATTCAAATGTAATGAGGTGTAAATATGTATAAAATACTTATAGTAGAAGATGATAAATCACTTTGCTGTAAAATAGGAGAAAGAATTTCAAAATGGGGATTTGATATAGCTTCTATAAAAAATTTTGAAAATATTTTAGAGGAATTTGCAAATTATAATCCTCATTTAGTAATCATGGATATAAATCTACCTTGTTTTGATGGTTTTCATTGGTGTAAACAAATAAGAAATATGTCTAAAGTACCAATTATATTTTTATCTTCTAGAGATAGTAATATGGATATAATAATGGCAGTTAACATGGGAGGAGATGATTTTGTAACAAAACCTTTTTCTATGGATGTATTGTTAGCTAAAATCCAAGCTGTACTTAGAAGAACTTATTCTTATGGAGAAGATAAGGGACAAATAATAGAATGTAATGGAGCTATTTTGAATATAAACGATGGAAGTTTAAGCTATAATAATGAGAAAATAGAGCTTACTAAAAATGAATTTAAAATGTTACATTTGTTTATGAAAAATAAAGGAAAAATAATATCTAGAGAAAGAATTATGAGAGTACTTTGGGAATGTGAATATTTTATAAGTGAAAATACACTAACTGTAAATGTAAATAGACTTAGAAAAAAGCTTGAAGATGTAGGATTGAAGAATTTTATAGTAACTAAAAAATCTCAAGGATATATGATACCATGAGTTTTTTTAAATATATAAAAGATTTATTTTGGACAATCTTACATTTTATTTTAGTAGTTTTAATTATAAATTTAATTCTAATAACTAGTGTACCTTTAAGTAAATCTATTTATGATCTTATGTATATGAATATACTTATATTTTCAATTTCATTTACATTTTTAATAGCAGGCTATATAAAGTGGAAAAAAAATTATAAAGATTTAAAAGAGGCTCTTTATAATGGAACAAATATAGATAAATATGTTCCAGAAGGTGATAAGTTAGAACAATATCTAATAAGGAAAATAATAAATTGCAAAAATCATGAAATGACAAAGAATTCAAGAAAGTTAAAGGAAGATTTAGAAGAGATAAATGACTATATGGCAAAGTGGGTGCATCAAATCAAAATACCAATTTCAGTGTGTGAACTTATAGCAGATAAAATAGAGCAAGAAGAGAACATGTATACAGCTTCAGAGGAACTTAGAGTAGAACTTGAAAGAATAAAATTTTTAATTAATCAAGTATTGTATACTAGTAGAGCTTCCAATTATTCAGAAGATTTTACTGTAGAGGAAATGAATCTTCAAAGGTTGGTTAAGAGTGTAGTTAAGAATAATGCTACATTTTTTATAAATAAAAAAATAGAATTAGAAATAAATGATTTAGATTTTAATGTGTTTACAGATAAAAAATGGATTTCATATATATTAGACCAGATAATAAATAATGCTTGTAAGTATGTGAGTGAAAATGGTAAAATTCAAATTTATGCAAAAGAAGATGAAGAAAGTATAAGGCTTTTAATAAGAGATGATGGTTTGGGTATACCGAATAAGGATATACAGAGAATTTTTGATAAAGGATTTACCGGAGATAATGGAAGAAAAACTACTAAGTCTACAGGTATGGGTCTTTATATTGTAAAAAAAATGATTTCAAAATTAAATCATAAGATAGAAGTGTCTTCCCAGGTTTCACAATATACAGAGTTTACTATAGTTTTTTATAAAATATGTGATTATTTAAATGTGACATAAATGTAATATTAATCCTTAAATTGTCATCTGAATTGATGGAACGGCTATTTTTAAAGTAATAAAATAAAGTTGTAAAGAAAAATTAGTTAAAACCGGGAGGACATAATATGGAAATAGTACTTGAAACTAAAAATTTAAGGAAAGAATATGGAACAAAAGGAATGCTTTTTTCAGCTATAGATGGTATAGATTTAAAAGTTCATAAAGGTGAATTCTTGGGAATTATGGGTCCATCAGGAGCTGGTAAAACTACACTTCTAAATATGTTATCAACCATTGATAAGCCTTCTTCTGGAGAAATATATTATGAAGGTAAAGATGTAAGTAAAATGAAAAATAGAGATCTTGCAATTTTTAGAAGAAATAATGTAGGATTTATATTTCAAGATTTTAATTTACTAGATAGTATGTCTATAGAGGATAATATAGCACTTCCTCTTGCATTATCAAAGGTAAAAAGTGAAAATATTAAAACAAAAGTTGAAAATTTAGGTGAATTTTTTGGACTTAAAAATCATCTTAAAAAATATCCTTATCAATTGTCAGGAGGACAAAAACAGAGAGTAGCAGCTGCAAGGGCTATTATAACTTCTCCATCAGTAGTATTTGCAGATGAGCCTACAGGAGCACTAGATTCAAAGTCATCTTCAGAACTTTTGCAATGTTTATCTAAAATGAATGAACAATTTAATACTACAATTATAATGGTAACTCATGATGCCTTTACGGCTAGTTATTGTAAGAGAATTTTATTTATAAAAGATGGAAAGATACATGCTAGATTAGATAAAGATGTATCAAGAAAAGAATTTTTCAAGAGAATTCTTGATTTACTTGCATCCATGGGAGGTGCAGTAAATGAACTCTTTTAAGATAATTTTAATGAATTTTAAACATAATATAAAAAAATATATATTATATATTATGGCAATGGCTTTTTCTGCAGCTGTTTATTATAACTTTTTATCTATGAAATATAATCCTCAATTTTTAAAAATGAAGGGTGCATATAAAGATATAGATGGTTGCTTTCAGGCAGCTGCTTTTATTATGATTATGTTTTTAATATTTTTTATAGCGTATTCTAGTAATTTTTTCTTAAATCAAAGAAAAAAGGAAATAGGAGTATATGCTTTCATGGGAGTTGATAACTCTAAAATAGGGTTTATATTTGCTACAGAAGGCTTGCTAATTGGTATATCATCCATAATAATAGGAGTTATTGTAGGAATATTATTTAGTAAACTTTTTATAATGATGCTTGCAAAAGTAGCACTTTTAGATATAACAGTTAAGTTTTTTATAGCGAAAAAAGCTATAATAAATACAATAATTACTTTTGCAATAATTTTGTTTTTTACTTTTTTAAAAGGTTATATTGATATAATTAGAACTAATTTAATAGATTTAATGAATGCTTTGAAAAAACAAGAAGAACTTCCTAAGGTTAATTATTTCAAAGGTATAGCTTCAATAATTATAATTGCAAGTGCATATTATATAGCAATAAATTATAAGCTGCAAAGTTTAGGAAATGCATTTTTGCTAGCTGTAATCCTTACAACTTTAGGAACTTATTGGTTTTTTGGTTCTTTTTTTTCTATGTTTATAAGACATCTTATAAACAAAAAAAGTTTTTTATACGATGGGGTTAACATTGTAAGCTATTCTAATATAGCGTTTAGAATAAAAAATAGTTATAAAACTCTTGCTGCAGTAGCAATTTTAATAGCTGCATGTATAACATGTTTTGGCACAGTAAGTTCAATGAAATATTTTGTAAACAATACTCATGACATAGAAGTTCCATATACTCTTAGTTATATATCTAATGATAAGGGTACAGTAAATATTGCAGATAAAATTATAAAAGATTCAAATCATAAAATACAACTTAAGGAAAAAACAAAGTTTTTACATGCACCAATTAAAAATGCTAAATATAGAAAATCAGTACTAATATTAAAACTTTCAGATTTCAATACTATATTAAATGATTTAAATGTTAAAAAAAGAGAAGAGATATTGTCTAAAGCTAATCTTTTAAAAGGTGAAGCAGTATATGTAGAGAGAGCAGGTCAGATGCTCACTCTTTTAGAACCACTAGAAAACATAAAAATAAAAGATTTTAATTTTAATATAAAAATTAATACTAAAGTACCTGTTTTTGGTAATGGATTACCTATACCTTGTCTAATAGTTAATGATAAAGAATATGAATCAATTAAACCAATGTTTAAAGAATATCAATTTAACGGATTTATATTAGATAAACCAGAAAATACTAAGAAATTAACTAATGATTTAAAAAAAGTATTACCTAAGGATGCATCAAAAACAATATTTACTTATGAAATGGGTGGAAAGAGTAAATATCATTTTATAGGTATGCTTTATTTTGTAGGAGCATTTTTATCACTAGTATTTGTATTTGCTACTGGAAGTATAATTTATTTCAAAACTTTGAGTGAATCTTTTAGAGATAAAAGTAAGTATGAAGTACTGAGAAAAGTAGGAACTACAAATATAGAAATTTATAAGGCAATTTCAAAACAGGTAGCTATATTTTTTATATTACCTTTATTAGTTGGTGCTATTCATAGTATAGTTGCAATTTCGGTATTAAGCAAAATGATGATATATAATTTAATTGTACCAACATCTATAAGTATAGGTATATTTGCACTAGTATATGGAATATTTTATATAATAACTACAAGGAAATTTATAAAAATTATAAGTCCTAAAAGTTCATATTAATAACAAGATAAGTGAGACTATAGGTTCAATATATAGATTTATTATTAGTTTTTATTATATTCATGAGTACTTAATATAAAAATAATCCATACTATCAATGAGTAATTATATGGTTCAACTTTTGTAGTTGAAAACAATCGCTGCGGAAAATGATATATTGCTCTGAAACCTTTCACTTCAGTAACAAGTTCTAAGATTTATTCATATTGAAAAAATAACTTTTTTCAAATTCATAAAATTAAGAACTTGTAAACTTCGTTCAAATGTTTCTTACGCAATATATCATTTCCCTTCGCTAGACAGTCTTTCTGTACTGGAAAGTTGAATTATTAATGACGAAGGAGTGGATAGTATGAAAAGTAAAAATAGAAAAGAATGGACTAAGGAAAATTATTTGGCTAATGGTACTAAAACTCAAAACCAGTGGGCAAAGAATAAGTTAAATACAACAACAGAAGAACCAGGAATGAATGAAAGTGGAATGGAAGCAAAGAAAAAAGGTTTTTAGAAAAAATCAAATAAAAATTTTTATAGGCTGTTGATAAATATAAATTATCAATAGCCTATAATTTTACAGTTATTAGAGCTTATTTTTCACATTTAGGAATTTCATGGGTTTAATAAATTTAAATAGAAGGCTGTATATGCTATTTGAAGCTGATTTTGATGAATTGTTTTAACATTCGAAATAAAATGATAAAAAAGTTGATATAATATGTAAAAGTTATATAATTTAATTATACTTTTAAGTAATATTAAGGGTATATTAATCAAAATATAAGTGGTGATAATATGTTTTTAATGATAGACAATTATGATTCTTTTGTTTACAATTTAGTGAGATATTTACAAGAATTAGAGCAAGAAGTTTTAGTTTATAGAAATGACAAAATTACATTAGAAGAAATTGAAAAGATAAATCCAGAGGGTATAATAATTTCACCAGGACCTAAAAGTCCAAAGGATGCAAATATTTGCCTAGATGTAATTAATAAATTTAAAGGATGTATACCAATACTAGGAATATGTTTAGGTCATCAGTGTATAGGTAATTATTTTGGAGGAAAGATTATTAGAGGCAAAGAACCTGTACATGGGAAAGTTAGTTTTATAAATCATGATGGTAAAGGAATATTTAAAGAATTAAAAAATCCTTTAAGGGTAACAAGATATCACTCATTAATAATAAAAAGAGAAAGTTTGCCAAAAGAACTTGTTGTAACAGCACAAACAGATGAAGGAGTTATAATGGGAGTTAGGCATAAAAAATATTTTATAGAAGGGGTTCAATTTCACCCAGAAGCTGAATTAACAGAGTGTGGACATGCAATGTTAAAAAATTTTATAGATAAATGTAAAGAAAATTTTTGAAACTTAAAGAGGTGAGCTTATGAATTTATCTATTAAAGAAATAAATACTCACTTAAATGCTTTTGAGGTTTATTCTATTTTTAAAAATGAAAAAGATACTATTTTATTGGATAGTTCAAATGATGATGAAAAACTTTCTAGATATTCATTTGTAGGAATAAATCCATTTTTAAAATTTAAGGCTGTTGGAAATGAAATAAATATAGGAAATATGAAAATACAAGGTGACCCTTTTATAGAATTAGATAAATTAATAAAAAAGTATAGTATAAGTTATGAAAGTGATATTCCTTTTTTATGTGGGTGTATAGGTTATTTTTCCTATGATATTGGAAAAGTAATTGAAAAAATACCAGATACATCTAAGGAAGATTTTAAAATACCAGATGCGTATTTTATTTTTTATGATAACTTAATTGTGTTTGATTTAATAAATAATAAGACTTATATAACTTCTTTAGGTATATTAGAAGAAGGGGAAAAAAGTATTAATTTTATAGAAGAAAAAATAGAAAAAGGTAGTAAGATAGAAGAAAAAATGTTTGAGTCAGAAAATACAAAATTTTATTCTAATTTTGATGAAGAACAGTATATAAAGACTGTAGCTAAGGTAAGAGAGTATATAAGAAATGGTGATATTTATATCACAAATTTAACTCAGAGATTGTGGTGTTATAATGAAAAAAATTCTTTTGACATATATAAAAAACTTAGAACTATAAATAAAGCGCCTTTCTCTGCTTTTTTAAATTTGGATGATTTTTCTATAATGAGTTCATCGCCGGAAAGATTTATGAGTATAAGAAATGGCAAAGTACAAACTAGACCAATCAAAGGAACAAGACCTAGAGGAAATACAAAAGAAGAAGATGAAAAATATAAGAAAGAGCTAATGAATAGTGAAAAGGATAAAGCTGAACTTCTTATGATAGTAGACCTTGAAAGAAACGATTTAAGTAAGGTGTGTAAAAAGCACAGTGTAAAGGTAAGTGAACTTTTTAAATTAGAAAAATATGCTACGGTATTTCATTTAGTTTCAACTGTAGAAGGGGAGTTAAGGGAAGATGTTTCACCAGTACAATGTATAAGAGAATGTTTTCCAGGAGGCTCTATAACAGGAGCACCAAAAATAAGATCTATGGAAATAATAGAAGAATTGGAAGGATTAAAGAGAAATTTATATACAGGTTCAATAGGATATTTTGATTTAAGAGGTAATGCAGATTTTAATATAGTTATAAGAACTATTGTAAAGAAAAATGATAAATGCTATTTAGGAGTTGGTGGGGGAATAACTTATGACTCTATAGAAAAGATGGAGTATGATGAAACAATAGATAAGGCAAAAGCATTGATGAGGGTGTTATAGATGGTAATAGTAAATGGAGAAAAAGAAAATAAAGTTTTTATAGATGATAGTTTTTATTTTGGAAGAGGAATATTTGAAACTATAATGATTTTTGAAAAACCATTATTTTTAAAAGAACATATTAACAGAATTAATGAAGGAGCCAAATCATTAGGAATAAAAAATAGAATAGAAGAAAAATATTTATTAGAAGAAATTAAGAAAAATAATATAAATAATTGTGTTCTTAAAGTGGTTTTAACAGATAAGAATATAGTTTTGACAACAAGAAAAAATACGTATACTAAGGAAATGTATGATAAAGGATTCAATGTAACCATAAGTGATGTTAAAAGAAATTCTACATCTATTTTGAGTTATATTAAATCAGTAAATTATATAGAGAATATTTTAGAAAAAAACAAAGCAAAACAGCAGTGTTTAGATGAAGTTATTTTTTTAAATGAAAAAGATATATTATGTGAAGGAAGTTGTTCTAATTTATTTTTTGTAAAGCAAGGACAAATTTTTACACCTAAAATAGAATGTGGTCTTTTAAATGGTACTATAAGGAAATGGATAATAGATAATTTTAATGTCATAGAGGGAGAATTTCATTTACAGGATTTATTAAATGCAGATGAAGTTTTTTTTACAAATAGTGTAATGGGGATTATGAAGATAAATAGTATACAAAATGGGAAAAGTTCAAATACAACTATGAATAAGATTTATACCCAAAATGGGATTATAAATAAAATTTATAATAGATATGAGATATATGTAAAAAGGCATGGGGGGAATAATAATGATTAACGAAGAAAAGATTAAAAAGGCAGTTGAATTAATTATAGAAGCTATTGGTGAAGATAAAGAGAGAGAAGGACTAGTTGAGACACCAGATAGAATCGCAAGAATGTATAAAGAATTATTTGCAGGTATAGGTGAAAATGCTTCAAAGCATTTAAGTAAAACTTTTAGTGTGGATAGTAATGATTTAGTAGTAGAGAAAGATATAACATTTTATTCTATGTGTGAACATCATTTTTTACCTTTCTATGGTAAGGTACATATTGCATATATTCCAAATGGAAAGGTAGTTGGACTATCAAAGCTTGCAAGAACAGTAGAAGTTTATTCAAAAAAACCTCAACTGCAAGAGCGACTTACTACAGAAATAGCTGACTCTTTAATGAAATACTTAAATCCTCAAGGTGCAATGGTAGTTATTGAAGCTGAACATATGTGTATGACTATGAGGGGAGTAAAGAAACCTGGAAGTAAGACAGTTACTTGTGCATATAGAGGAAAATTTGAATATGATAAAGATCTAAAAGATGAAGTATTTAGACTTATAAAATAGTTTTAAAGAAAGGGTTTAATAAATGGATAGAGTAAATGCTATTTTACATAATGAAAAATATAAAAAGTATTTAAATAAAATTTCATTATATGAAGTTGATAGAAAATTTTGCAAACATAATATAGAACATTTTTTAGATGTAGGTAGAATTGCATATATAATGGTTTTAGAGAAAAAATTGAAATACTCAAAAGAAATAATTTATTCTATAGCGTTACTACATGATATTGGTAGATGGAAACAGTATGAGGAAGGGATATCCCACGAAAAAGCAAGTGCTGAACTAGCAAAAAATATATTAAAAGATGTAGATTTTAATGATAGTGAAATAGAAATTATACTTAAAGCTATATTAAAACATAGAAAAGAGCAAAAAGCAGAAAAAGATGAACTTTGTAATCTTATATATATGAGTGATAAATTATCTAGAAAATGTTTTAGTTGTAGTGCTAGCTCAGAATGTAATTGGAAAGAAAGTATGAAAAATTTAAACATAAAATATTAAAAGTTTGTTAGTAGTTGTAGGAGGGAAGTTTATGAATAATATAATGAAAATAGGGAAAAAAGATTTTAAAATTGGAAAAAGAACTTTTATTATGGGTATATTAAATGTTACTCCTGATTCTTTCTCAGATGGAGGAAAATTTAATAGTATTGATATGGCAATAGAACATGCAAGAGAAATGATAGAACAGGGAGCAGATATTATTGATGTAGGAGGGGAGTCAACAAGACCTAATCATACTCCTGTTGGAGAAGAAGAAGAAATAGAAAGAGTAATTCCTATAATAGAAGCATTAAGAAAAGAATTTGATATACCTATTTCAATAGATACATATAAGGGAAAAGTGGCAGAGCGTGCTATACAAGCAGGAGCTAATCTTATAAATGATGTTTGGGGATTTAAAAAAGATCCATATATTAAAGAGGTAGCAGCAAAGTATGATGTACCTTGTTGTCTTATGCACAATAGAAATAATACTGAATACAAGGATATAATAAATGATATGATTGATGATTTAAAAGAAAGTATAGATATAGCACTTGAAGCAGGAGTTAAAAAGGAAAATATTATTTTAGATCCAGGTATTGGTTTTGCTAAAACACTTGAACAAAATTTAATTGTTATGAATAATTTAGAGAAGTTTAAAGTGTTAGGATATCCAGTACTTTTAGGAACATCACGAAAATCTATGATAGGAAATACATTAAATCTTCCAGTAGATGAAAGAGTAGAGGGAACTCTAGCAACTACAGCTATAGGTATAGTTAAGGGTTGTGAATTTATAAGAGTACATGATGTTAAAGAAAATAAAAGAGTTTCTGATATGACAGATGCTATTGTAAGAAGATAAAAATACAGGATGTGATTATATGGACAAGATTTATATAAAGGATTTAGAAATATATGCAAATCATGGAGTGTTTCAAGAAGAAAAGAAATTAGGTCAGAAATTTTTAATAAGCATAGAATTAGAATTAAATTTAAGAAAAGCAGCAATTACTAAAGATTTAACTAAATCTATTGATTATGGAAGGCTATGTTGTGAAGTTGAAGAAGAATTTAAAAAGGAAAGTTATGATTTAATAGAAACAGCGGCAGAAAAAATATCAGAATTTATTTTAGAAAAATATGATATTGTAAAGAAAGTAAAAATAGTTTTAAAAAAGCCTTGGGCACCTATTGGAAAGCCGTTAGATTATGCAGCAGTAGAGATTAATAGAAAATGGCATAAAGCCTATATAGGATTAGGTTCAAATATAGGAGATAAAAATAAGAATTTATCAGATGCAATACAAAAGATTGATGAATCAAAGTATTGTAGAGTTATTAAAAAATCAAGTTTCATAGTTACACCACCTTGGGGATATACTGACCAGGATGAATTTTTAAATGGGGTTATAGAAGTAGAAACAACTTTAGAGCCTAAAGAATTAGTTGTATTTCTTCTTAACATAGAAAAAGAATTGAAAAGAGAAAGAATAATTAAATGGGGACCAAGAACTATAGATTTAGATGTATTATTATATGATGATATTATATCAGATGATGAAGAGATAGTAGTTCCTCATCCTAGAATGCATGAAAGAATGTTTGTACTTGAACCTTTATCTGAAATAGCACCATATAAAATTCATCCATTGCTTAAAGAAAGAATAATTGATATAAAGAAAAAATTAGAAAAATAATATAATGGGAACATACATATGTTTGTATAAATCAAACACATATATGTTCCCTTGTTTTTATTATACCATTTTAATACATTTTACGCCAATGTTAAGTATTAATAACTGTAATTGAATTATTTACTTTTAATATTAATCTAGTAAATCGAGCATCAATATTTGATATATTTTTGCAGCAATTTTTTTAATAAAATTAAGTGATTTTATTAAAAGTAATATATGAGAAGGTGAGTGAATATTAATCTAATAACAAAGATATTAATATTACATCAAATATAATTAAGTTTGAAGATTTAAAAAATTAAAAAAAATTAAACTGGCCAGTAAATATTAAAAGTTTGTAAATAAATATACAAGTATATTGACATTAGGAAACTTAGGAATATAATGGAATTAGATTGCACTACCCAGTACAAATTTTTATTATTTTTGGACTAATAATTTTTATTAATTTATTAGGAGGAATCATTATGAGTATTAAAGATTCAATTGAAAAAGGCGCTAAAGCCAAGGTAATAGAAAGTATAATCAGTCTTTTAGAAAAGAATCCAGAAAAAAATGTAGATAGAATTTTTTCTTTAGTAAGAAAATTAACTAAAGATGAGCATCAAATTGAACAAATTGATGTTGTTTATGACATGTATAAGAACAATCCTGCTACACATAAATTGGTTATGAATATTTTAACTAAAACAGATAGAAAATGTCTAAAAAAATTCTTTACTAATTTCTTTGCAAATGCTAACTGGTATGCAGGTCCTAAGAGAGAGAAATATATGAAAGATGAAAATACAAAGATTCCTTTCGTTATGCTTATAAGCCCATCTATGAGATGCCCATTACATTGTGTAGGATGCTATGCCTCAAATTATAGCAAAGAAGATGATATACCAGAAGAAGAAGTAGAAAGATTAATTAAAGAAGCAAGAGATTTAGGAATATATTGGATCATAGTATTAGGAGGAGAGCCATTTGTAAACAAATATTTGCTTGATTTATATGATAAATATGATGATATGATGTTTACTCCATTTACTAGTGGTTTATTTATAAATGAAGAAGTTGCAGATAGACTTAAAAATGCAGGAAATGTATTCCCAATGCTTTCAATAGAAGGTTTTGAAAAAGATACAGATGCTAGAAGAGGTAGTGGTGCATACAAAAAAGTTACTCATGCAATGGACGTGCTTAATGACAAAGGAGTACTATTTGGAGTGTCAACTGCTGTAACAAGGACTAATATTGATACTGTTTTATCAGATGAATTTACAGATATGCTTATTGAAAGAGGTTCTAAAATGAGCTGGTACTTCTTGTTTATGCCAGTAGGAGCAAATCCAGATTTTAATATGATGTTAACTGCTGAACAAAGGGTTATGTTAGGAAGAAGAACTCATGAAATAAGAAAAACAAAACCTTATTTTACAATAGATTTCTTTAATGATGCTCCATTTGTTGGAGGATGTATAGCTGGAAAATATTATTTCCATGTAAATTCAAAGGAAGATGTAGAACCTTGTATTTTTGCTCATTTTTCAAATGTTAATGTGAAGGGTAAACACTTAATAGATGCGTTTAGAGATCCATTCTTCAAAGAATTAAGAAGAAGACAACCATATAATAAGAATATGTTATTACCATGTATGATGATAGATAATACAAATGTTATTAGGGAAATATGTTCAGATGTTGGTGCTAAACCAACAGATGCAGGTGGAGAAGCAATGCTTCATAGTAAAGAATTTCATGAAAAAATTGATAAGGTAGCTGAAGAGTTTAAACCTCTAGCAGAAAAAGAATGGAAAGAATCTTTCAATGAAAAAGGAAATGACGAATTTGCAAAAGGCTAACTAATTATAAAAGTATAGAGTATAAAGAACAAAGTATAAATAGAAAAAATTATACTTTGTTCTTTTTATATTAAAAAATTTATAAAATTATATGTCTTTGTTTTTTATAAATCTGGATTTACTATTTTTTTATATGCATTTAATGTATTTTGAGCGGTTTTTTTCCAAGAAAAAAGTTTACATCTTTTGAGACCTTTAATTCTTAATTCTTTTTTTAAATTATCGTTACATAAAACATTTGTCATAGCATTTGATAATTCAGTTATATTTAAAGGATTTATAAGTACTGAACTATCACCTACGACTTCTGGTATAGAAGTCGTATTGGAAGTAATGACAGGAGTTCCACAGCTCATAGCTTCTAGAGGAGGAAGACCAAATCCTTCATAAAGTGATGGATATACAAATACATCACATGCATTATAAAAAACAGGAAGAAATTTATCTGGAACAAAGCCTGTAAAACATACATTAGAATTAATATTTAATTTATCACATAGTTTTAACAAGGGTTTACCCTCAGATCTATAAGAACCTAAAATTACAAGCAAATATTCTTCATTAAGTTTATTGTAAATTTTAGAAAAGGCTTCTATAAGAGATTTTACATTTTTTCTGTTACTAAAGCCACCTAAATACAAAATGAAAGGTTTATTGATATTGTAGTGTTTTCGTATAACAAATTTACATCTTTCTTTATCTAGTGGTTTATATCTTTTATTGGCAGCAAGTGGAGTTACAAATATTTTATTAGGATCAATAGGAAAAAATTTAAGAATGTCTTTTTTAGAGTATTCAGAAACGGTTAATAGTCCATCGCAATTTTCAATAATATATGGCATTTGTTTTAAAAATTTTATTAAGTAACTTTTTCCTACAGTTTCAGGCATTATATAAGGAATAAGATCGTGAATTGTAGCTACTTTTTTACATGTTATGTTTTCTGCCAAACCAATTCCGTTTTGAGGTACATGGTATAAATCTATTTGTTCTTTTTCAATGTTTGATGGAAAATAATTACATTGAAAAAACCTCTTATGTTTTTTGGAAGTCATCAAAATTTTTGTGTTTTCTTTTTCTAATATATTATAATTCCTTCCTGACCAATATATATGATAATAATTTTTATTGTCTATATGGATAAGTTCTTTTATTAGATTTTCTGTATAAGTTCCAATGCCAGTACCACTATACCAAGTAGCACCTCTTGCATCAATTGCAATTTTCATTTGATCCTCTCCTTAATAATATTTGTAATGTGATAATATATGTATTTAATAATGAGATTGTTAATTGGTAATTTGTTTCTGAGGGAAATGATATCTTGCTTTTTTATTGTTCTTATACTTAATAATATTTTATATTTATAAGGTATATGATATTTTACACAAATTTATTTAACTATAAATTAGATATTTAAGTTTAATGAAATTTTTAAACATATTTTTATGTCTAAATATATCAAAATACAAGGTAGCAAGTAATAAGAATTGCTTTGTATCACACAATGTAAAATTGTTACATATAATACATATATAATAATGTAGTGGAGGAAGTAATTTGAATACAGCACTAGTTAAGGAAATAGTTGAGAAAAAATATGATATACATGTAAATTGTATTGATAAAAATAAAAATGTTTATCATATTCAAGCTTTTGAAGGAAATTTTTGCTTTAAAATTATAAAATATAGTTTTGGACATTTCTTATTTATAATAAATGCAATGCGGCACCTCCAGAATAAAGGATTTCAAAATATCCCCAAATTTATAGTAGCAACAGATGGAAAAGATTATATAGAAATAGAAAATAAATATGCTTATTTAACAGAATGGATTGATGCTAGAGTGTGTGATTATGAAAAATCATTAGATCTCATAAGAGCAGTATCTAAATTAGCAGAATTGCACAAAAAAAGTGTTGGTTTTCAAGTTACTAAAAATATGAAACCTAGAATAGGGTGGCTTCAATGGATTAAAGTATTTGAAACTAGAACTAACGAAATTTTAGATTTTAAAAAAAGAATTGATGATAAAAATAATAAGACAGAATTTGATTTGTTTTATTTAGATATGATGAATAAAGAATTACAACGATCAGAAAAAGCTATTGAAAATTTAAAGAAGAGTAAGTATGTTTCAAAAATGAAAAAAGAAATTATCAAAAAAGGATTTTGTCATCATGATTATGCTCATCATAATGTTCTCATAAGTAAAGAAGGAACAGTAACTTTAATAGATTTCGATTATTGTATGTTAGATACTCATTTACATGATTTAGCTAGTATATTAATAAGAACTATGAAAAATGGAAAATGGTCTATGCAAAAGGCATTATTTATTTTAAACAGCTATCATTCAATTAATAAAGTATATGAAGATGATATTCCTATAATCTCTGCATTTATGGAATTTCCACAAGCATATTGGCAAGTTGGTATTCAGTATTATTGGGAAAAACAACCTTGGGGAGAAGAGTTTTTTCTAAATAAGTTAAATAAAATTTATATGGATAATGAGCAGAGAAAAACTTTTATTAATAAATTCAGATACTTTAAATATGATATATAGGAGGAGTGTCATGAGCAAAAAGCATAATGTTGATGGTGTAGATTTAAAAGAGGAAAGTATACAACGATATGATGAAATGTTAAATGAATTAAAAAGCGAAGTAGAAAGACTGAAAGCCATAAAAAAAAGAAAGAAAAAAATAAGAAAATTAGAGCGAGAAAAAAAAGAAATGTTAATAAAGATAAAAAATAAGCATAAATAGAGGTGTGTTTATGCAACAAATAATATATAGAAATCTTCAAGAGTATATTGAAGATGCTAAAATACAAATTATTGATGACTTGCATGTTGAAAATGATATCTTTTTGAAAACAATTAATGAAGAAGATGTTGAACGTCAGTTATACTTAATAAGTGAATTTCATAAAAAAATGATGGGCTGTGATGAATATGTTTTAGAGAGAATAGCAAGTAACACAGGAAAAATAGTTGAACAGTACAAGGTTGAATTGAAAAAAGTGAGAAGAGATTTAAGAAAAATAAGAGAAAAAGGTATAAATAGTAATTTTGAAAAAATTTTATTAACAGAAGGTGAACAAATTATTGCTAAAGGTGAAAGATGTATAGATAGTATATATTTTGGAGGATATACTGATTTAATAGTGAGAAGTATGGATAATAAAGAGATATGTCTTGGAGATGTTTATTTTTCAAATTTAAGGTTAAAAGAATCTAAAATTCAGATAAAAAATATAAAAAAAATAAAGTATAACATGGTAGAAGTAGACGGATTTAATTTATTGAATAAGTTAAAGAAAAAAGAATTAAATTTAGATTGGGGTAAACTAGTAAGAGCATTTTGTTATTTTGAAAATTTAGAGAAAAATAGCGAAAATTTTATTTCAGGATTATTGAATTATCCTTACGAATTTGTTAAATGTTGTAGTAGATACAGAAAGAAGAAGAAGTGGAGCAGTGAAAAATATGAAAATAAGTTGAAGAAGATCATAATCAAAGAGCGAGAGAACATAATTTAAAGAGGTGAAAATATGATTTATACAAAAATTAGAGATAGAGAATTTTTGTGTGAGTATGATTTAGATATAAGTTTGTTTAAACGATTTGATTTAAATGTATATGATGTAGTACCAATTAGAAAAGCATTTATAGTATGTACAGATAAAGGAAATAAAATTTTAAAAAAAATAGATTACCCAATAGAAGAACTACATTTTATTAGTAAGGTATTGAAATATATAAACCAAAAATTTGATAGAACTATTAAGTTTGTAAAAACACATGATAACCAAATATATTCTATTTGGAATGATGATGTTTATTGTATTATGAATTTAGTTAAGGGCAGAGAATGTGAATATAGCAACCCAGTGGATGTGGAAATTGTTACACAAGCTTTAGCACAATTTCATAGAGCAGGGGAAGGAATAATAAAAAAAATTAATTATGATAATAAAAATTATGCTGGAAAGTTAATCAATATATTGAAAAGAAAAAAGGAGGAAATGATTTTTTTTAAAAATATAGCTAATTGGTATGAATCAAAAAGTAAATTTGATTTAATTTTTTTAGATAATGTAGATTATAATTTAAATGAAATAGATAGAAGTATAGATATAATACAGAAATCTGATTATTTTAAGTTAAGTAATGAAGAAGATAATCTAGTGCTTTGTCATCATGATTTAGCTCATCACAATATATTAATAAATGATAGTGAAGCGTATTTTATAGATTTTGATTATTCAGTTATTGATTTAAAAATACATGATTTGTGTAATTTTATAACTAAAGTAGTTAAAAGATTTGATTATGACATAGAAAAGGCTAATGATATATTAGATATTTATACAAGATATTATACATTAAATAAAGATGAGCTAGAAGTTTTATACGGAATGTTTGTATTTCCAGAAGATTTTTATTCTATTGCTAGAGGTTATTATACAAAAAGAAAGAATTGGTCATCAGAAGTTTTTTTAAGTAAACTAGAAAGAAAAGTAAATTTACAAGAACCTAAACAAGAATTTTTAGATGATTTTAGAGAAAATTTGTAAAATAAATTATAAAGTATAAATGTTAATAAAAGCTTTAAAGTTTCAATTTTAAAATTTTACTTGAAACTTTAAAGTTTTTTTATGTAATATATGTATTTATTCTTTCTTTTTTCAATTTTAAATTTTCACAAAATTCATTGAAGTAGCATATTTTATATAAGGTAGACTTATATTTTGGAGAGGTTAATATGAAAATAGGAGATATTGTTGTAAGAAAATCATATGGAAAAGATGTTACATTTAAAGTCATTGATATAAGGCATGAGAAAGGTAAAGATATTTATATTCTTAAAGGAATTAATATTAGAATAATAGCAGATTCACCTAAAGAAGATTTGGAAATTACATCTTCAAAAAGTTTAGGTGAAAAAGATGAAATTTTTAATAGAAAGGTAAAACAATCAATAAAAAGGATATTGACTACAAGAGCTGATGATGTAGAAGTTATGAGTGGAATGACACTAAAAAATAAAGAACTTAAGGATAAAGATTTGTATTTCGGGAGGCCAGGAAAAGTACTACACATAGACGGGGATGGGGATTATTTAGAAGTATGTTTAAAAACATATAAAAGGATAGGAATAGATGTTGTAGGTAAAGTATTGCAAGAAAAAGAACAACCTAAAAATGTAGTAAATTTGGTTAAGGAATATAAACCAGACATTGTTGTAATAACAGGACATGATAGTATGATTAAAGGAACTAAAAATTATATGGATTTAAACAATTATAGAAATTCAAAGTATTTTGTTGAAAGTGTAAATGAGTTAAGGAATTACGAAGCAAACTACGATAACTTAGTTATTTTTGCAGGAGCATGTCAATCTTGTTATGAAGCTATATTGGGTGCAGGTGCTAATTTTGCTAGTTCTCCAAGTAGGGTACTTATTCATTGTTTAGATCCTGTATTTACTTGTGAAAAAATCGCGTATACAAATATTGAGAAGATAGTGTCTATTCAAGAAGTAATAGAAAATACAATTACAGGAACAAAGGGAATAGGTGGACTTGAAACAAGAGGAAAATATAGACAAGGATTTCCAAAATCACCTTATGTATAAATTAAGTTTAACTTGGTAACTAAAAATTCACAATTAAGAATTGAAAATTTGAGAATATTAATAATAAATTAAGTAAATAATATAAATAATTGATTAAATGGGTTTATGTTTTAGAAATATGTATATTTTTCAAGTTAAGTTACAGTATTGGGGAGTATTCATAGAAAATTAACAAAAGATTTATATTGACAACACATAGATACTGATGATAAAATAATAAGTTCTTGACAAATAAATTAGCGTATGATAAAATGTATAATGAGGAAAGAGGGTGTTAGGATGCAGAGGAGAGATGTATTAGCTTCCATTAAGAATGAGATCGATAAACATATAGGAGAAAGAGTGACATTAAAGGCTAACGGTGGAAGAAAAAAGATATTAGTTAAAAATGGAATAATAGAAGAGACATATCCTAGTATATTCATCGTTAGATTAGAAAGTGACACCCAAAGGAGAGTATCATATAGTTATTCAGATGTTCTAACTAAGACTGTTCAGCTAAATTTTGCAGGCTAAAATAATATAAAAAAGTACTATTTTTATAGTGCTTTTATTTTTTTTGTTGCATAAAAAGTAAAAAGAAAGATGGTGGGTGCCATCTTTCAACTATGGTATAAAAGGGTATTGAGAATTTATGAGAGGTTATATGGTCAACAACCACTTAATATATTACGTCAAAATATGAGGTTTGTCAACAAAAAATAATATTTGTTTAAGTAAAGAGTTGAAATTTGTTGTAAAAAAAATATAATCCTTTATCATACTTTTACTACTTTAATTATATAAATTAATAGTAGGTATTTAAGGGAGGGAAATGATAATGGAACTTGTTAGAGAGAACATAGAATATGAACAACTATTAGGTGAAGATAGCGTTGACACTGTAGTTAGACAAGAACATGTAATACCAGATACCCATCCAGATGTTGAAGAAATCTTAATGGTAGAAGCTAAGCCTTGTATAGTTAGTAAGGAAATAATGAATGATAAAATCTATATGGAAGGGCAAATAGAATATAACATATTATATTTAGCCAAAGGAGAAAGAGGAAAGGAAGTATATGATTTTACTTATACAGGTGAATTTTCAAATTCAATGGATATTAATGGTGCCGAAAGAGAAATGATGTGTGATATAGAAAGTCATGTAGAACATATAGAATGTGCAGTAGTTAATGAAAGAAAAATAGCTGTAGAAGGAATCATAAAATTAAAGGCTGCTATTTATAAAAATTATAGTTTTGATATAGTAAAGGATATAGAGGATAATGAAAATGTTGAATTATTAAAAAACCCTACTTCAGTAGATAAAATATCAGTAGTAGTTCCAAGTGAATTGATTGGGAAATCACATATGAAAGTTAAAATGGAGAAGCCAGAAATAAATAACATAATGAAATGTGATGTTCATGTTCATAAAAAAGATGTAACACTATATGAGGGAAAAATTAAGATATCAGCTATGGCACGTATTCAGCTAATATATAAAGGTAAAGATAGCAGAGATATTAATATTATTGAAGATGACGTATTATTAAACAAAGAGATAGAAAATGAAAGTATAAATCCTACTATGGAAAATTATACTGCTTTTGTAGTAGATGCAATGCAAGTAGATGTAAAAGAAGATGACTTAGGTGAAAAGAGAATTATAGATGTTGAAATACTTGTAAAATCTAATACTAAGATAATGTACAAAGAAGAAATAAATATGATAGAGGATGTATATTCTCCTTATTATGTTCTTGATGTAGAAAGAAAAAATTATATGTTAAACGTTATTCATGGACAAAAATGGCAGGAAGTTTTAGCAAAAGGAGAAATTACTATAGAATCAGATATGCCTAAACCAAATAAAATTATATTATCTACAGGAGATGTTTGTGTTACAGGTAAAAAAATAGTTGAAGATAAGGTTATAATTGAAGGATTAGTTACTACAAAAGTTCTTTATAATACAGAAGATCAAGAAATGTATATGTATGCTGTAGAAGATGGTATTCCATTTACATGTACATCTGAAATACCAGGATCTAAAATAGATATGAATTGTATTGTAAAAGCTAATTTAGAAAATATTGAAGCTAATATTGAACCAGGGGATATATCTATAAAATGTTTAGTTAATGTATATGTAAGAGTAAGTTATATTACGAATAAAGACTTTATAGTAGATGTTGAAGTTAATGAAGAAAGTATACCTCAGAAGAAAGCAAGTGTTACTATTTATGTTGTACAGAATGGGGATACACTTTGGAAAATAGCTAAAAAGTATAATTCAAAAATAGAAGAATTAGCTAGAGTTAATAATATAGAAGATATAAATTCAATAACTGTAGGTAATAAATTAATAATACCTGGAAGAGCTGTTATTTAAACTTTAAGAACGGATGTTTTTCTTAAAGAAAAACTTTTATTAAAATAAATTTATGGATTTTCAAAAGATTGCTTTTGAAAATCTTTTTTTTCTTGCAATATATGTATTTGTTTTTTTTTTTACATTTTAATCTTTAAATGTATAGGTCTATTTTCATCTGAAAAAGTTCAGTAATAATATGATATAATTTATAAGAAGTTAACAATTAAGTAGGGGGATACAAAATGCAAGTTAAAGCGTATGCTAAAGTAAATATTTCATTAGATATAGTAGGTAAAAGAGAAGATGGATACCATCTATTAAAAATGATAATGCAAAATATTGATTTATATGATGTTATAAATGTTAAAAAAAGGTTAGAAGGTATTAAAATAACATGTAATAAAAAGTTTGTTCCTGTAGATGAAAGAAACATAGCTTATAAGGCAGCTAAACTTTTTTTAGATACCTATAATATAAAATATGGGGTTGATATTCATATAAATAAAAATATACCAATAGCTGCAGGATTAGCGGGGGGAAGCACAGATGGTGCGGCAGTACTTAAATGCATGAGAAGGTTATTTGATGTAAATGTATCAGATGAAGAACTTATGCAGTTAGGAGTTAAAATCGGTGCTGATATACCATATTGTATAATGGGGGGAACTGCACTTTGTGAAGGAATTGGTGAAAAAGTTAAATCTTTAAAATCTTTTAAAGATAAGATATTAGTACTGGTTAAACCTAGCTTTGGAGTATCCACTAAGGAGGTTTACAAGGCTTTTGACATTAATAAATTATATAAGCATCCTAAAACTAAAGAAATAATTAAATCTATGGAAAAGGATGATTTGTTATTTGTAAGTAAAAACATGAAAAATGTGCTTGAAAATATAACGATTAAAAAATATCCTGTAATAAAAGGAATAAAACAGACAATGATTAACATGGGAGCATTAGGAAGTCTTATGAGTGGAAGTGGTCCAAGCGTATTTGGTTTTTTTGAAGATATGTTAACTGCTCAAAGATGTTATGAGTTTTTAAAAAGAAATTATAAAGAAGTGTATATTACTAGAACTATTTAGATATATGTAGATAGGAAAAGGTGAGAATATGATATATATTGTTAATGCTTTTTATGGTGAAGCGAAACCTTTTATTGAATATTATAGGTTAAAAAGAAATGGAACTTACAAAAATTTTCAAGTGTTTGAAAATGAAGAAATGAAATTGGTGGTAAGTGGAATAGGAAAGATAAATGCTGCTATTGCTACAAGTTATATTTTATCTCAAGCACAATTAAATTGTGATGATATAATTTTAAATATTGGAATATGTGGAAGTAAAAAGAGAAAAATAGGTGAGTGTGTATTAATAAATAAAATTATTGATGTGGATAATAAAAGAAATTTGTATCCAGATATTCTTTTAAAACATGAGTTCCAAGAAGGCACAATAGAAACATTTTCTAATATTGTGGTAGATTCAAATATAGGAGATACATGTGATATGGAAGCAAGTGGTTTTTTTCAAGCGGCAACAAAATTTGTTGGGCCTCATCAAGTACATATTATAAAGATAGTTTCAGATAATTTAAGTAATAAGAAGTTGGAAAAAGGATTTATTGATAAAATTATCAACAATAATATTGAAAAAATCATTAAACATGTGGATAACTTAGTGAATTGTTTCAAAAAATGTGAATTGTTAAACAAATTTGACATTCATAATATACAAAATATATCACTAAATTTAAATTTAACTGAAAACCAAAAAATTCAGTTTAGAAAAAAATATATTTCATATATCATAAGAGAAGGAATTAGTCCTGAATTAAATGATTTTATAAATGTAAGGGTGACGGTTAAAAATGAATCAAAAAAACAATTCAAGAAACTTATTGAAAAATTATCAGAGTAATTTTTCTCACATATATGTGGAAAGAGAAATATTAAATCATAAAAATACTATAGAAATATTAAATAAATTTCCTAATAGTAAAATAATTGAGATTGAAAATTACAAGGATGTATTTAATAGAGTGAGACAAAATTTTAATGAACAAAAAAAATCACAAAAATTAATTCTTGCTGAGAAGAAGTTTGATTTTGTATATACAGGATCAGAATTTTGTGAGAACTTTGGAGAAAGTAATTTTTATTATAGTTCAAACATATTAAATTGTTTTTATGATTGTGAATATTGTTATTTGAAAGGATTGTATCAGTCAAGTAATGTGGTTATATTTGTTAATATTGAAGACTTTTTTAATGAAGTAAAAAAGGTAAGTAATAATAAAAAAATATATTTATGTATATCTTATGATTCAGATTTGCTTGCCTTTGAGAATATAACTGGTTTTGTTTCAAAATGGATAGATTTCGCAATTGAAAATCCGAATGTTTTAATAGAGATTAGAACCAAGAGTAATAACTTTAAAAGTATAGCTTATAAACATATTCCTAAAAATATAATTTTTGCATGGACACTTTCTCCGCAAAAAATTATTGAAATGTATGAACATAGAACACCTAGTATAAATGCTAGACTTGAAGATATAAAGTTGGCTATATCAGAAGGAATAAAAATTAGGATTTCTATAGAACCAATAATGAAAATAAAAGAATTTGAAAACGTTTATTCTGATTTTGTACAAAACATTTTTATGGTAATACCAAATGACAGTATAAGAGATGTGAACTTAGGAGTTTTTAGGATGAGTACTGATCACATAAAAAGGATACATAAACTAAATGAATTTAGTAATATTTTTGCATATTCCTTAGAAAGAACTAAAGGTGGCGTAAGTTATAAGGATTCAAAATATATGAGAGATTTTGTGTATAATGAAGTAATAAAATTTATAGACAAAAGTAAAGTTTATTAAAAGGTAGTTATTTATAGAATTCAACTTTCACAGGTGAAAAATAGCCGCTACGGGAAATGATATCTTGCTTAGAAACCTTTCACTTCAGTAACAAGTTCTAAGCTTTACTCATGTTGAAAAAAGATTTTTTAATTAATATTCCGTAGGAATCAGTAATTAAAAAATGACTTTTTTCAAATTCGTAAAGCTAAGAACTTGTAAACTTTGTTCAAATGTTTCTTACGCAAGATATCATTTCCCTTCGCTAAGCAGTATTTTTTACTGCGAAAGTTGAGTTATAGAATAAATAAAATATTTTTATAAGTATGAGAAAGCACTATCAAAATTTATTGTGTTTAAATAAATTTTGATAGTGCTTTTATTTTTATGTGTATGCCTTTGCTTAGAGTTTTACAATTTATGAATATTTTAATTTATATGTGTAAAAATAAAGTAGATACTTTAAAAAATAAATAATACATTATGAAAATTTGAGGGATAACAATGGATGGAATAAAAAATATTTTAGATTTATTTGATAAATACTTTTTAATACTAATGATAGTACAAGGATTAGTAACAAGAATATATGATTATAATAATTTTAAAAAAAATAATGTTATATCAGGAGCAAAAAAAGCAAGAGTATTTGGTGATACTATTATAATTTTAGCTATATGTTTATATATTTTAAGATATATATTTGTTTAACTAATGATTGAAAGAAGAGGACGTGATTGGTTTGAAAGAGCAGATAAAGGACACTATAGAACTAAATACAGATGATAATGTTAAATATATAAAAGAAATTTTGAAAGATAATTCAGATATAGTTTATAGAGAATTTTATATAAAACGTAATATGAAGGCAGCACTTATTTATATTGATGGAATGGCAGATAAGATATTATTAGATGATTATGTATTAGAAACATTAATGATTTATAGTAAAGATGTGAATGAAGTTGAGGATATTAAAAAGAAACTTTTAACTGTTTCTGATATGCGAGAAGTTGATAAATTAAGTGAGGGGATAAATGCATTTTTATCAGGAGATACGCTTCTTTTAATAGATGGGCTTGATAGTGCATATGTTATTGCTACACGTTTTTGGCCAGCAAGGGGAGTAAATGAACCATCAGGGGAAACTGTAGTAAGAGGTGCAAGAGAAGGGTTTACAGAAACTATTAGGTTTAATACTGCCCTTGTAAGAAGAAGAATAAGGGATACTAGATTGAGAATAAAGGCAAAGACATTAGGAGTAAGATCAAAAACGGATGTAGCAATAATGTATATTGAAGATATAGTTAATGAGACAATTGTAACAGAATTAGAAGAGAGATTAGAAAAAATTAATATAGATGCAGTGCTAGATAGTGGATATGTAGAAGAATATATTGAGGATAATAAATATTCATTGTTTCCTCAATTACAAAGTACTGAAAGACCAGATGTAGTTGCTGCAGCATTATATGAAGGAAGAGTTGCAGTGCTTGTTGATAATTCTCCTTTTGCAATAGTAGCTCCAGCAACATTACCTAACTTTTTTCAATCTCCAGATGATTACTATCAAAGAATTTTTAATACATCTTTTATAAGAATATTAAGAGGCTTAGGTGTTTTTTTAGCTTCAATTCTTCCAGCTTTATATGTAGCAGTAACATCATTTCATACATCTATAATTCCAACAAAATTGGCATATTCCATAGCTGCCAGTAGAGAAGGAGTTCCATTTCCAGCGTTTGTTGAAGCGCTAATAATGGAGATAAGCTTGGCATTTTTATTGGAAGCTGTGGCGAGACTTCCCAAACCCATTGGTGCAACTATAGGTATTGTAGGAGGCCTTATTATAGGTCAGGCAGCAGTAAGTGCGGGGATAGTAAGTCCTATAATGGTGATAATAATAGGGGCTACTGCCATAACAAGTTTTATGATACCTAATTATCAAATAACTAACGCCTTTAGATTAGTTAGATTTATGCTTATTATAGCAGCGTCTATCATTGGATTATATGGTATTGTTCTTGTACTTATTATTGTTTCTGTACATCTAATAAAATTGAAAAGTTTTGGAGTACCTTATTTAGCTCCTTTGGTAAATGAAAATAAAAAAGATTTTAAAGATATGTTTTTCAGATATCCTATGGACAAAATGAAGGAAAGACCAGAATATATGCATACTAAAGATAAAATAAGACAAAAGTAAAAATAACATAGGAAAGAAGGTGAATTACTTACGTAAGTAAGTTGAGATATGAATGGACAAAATAAAAAAAATTTTGTAACCAAGTATCAACTTTTTGCTACTATCGTAGTAAATGTAGTAGGTGTTGGTATATTTTCATATGCCAACAGGATGACATCAATTGTAAAAAGTGATGGATGGATAGTAACTATAGTTGGGGGAGCTATAACGCTAGGATTATTATATTTAATATATAGAATTGTTAGAATGAATAATTTTGATAATTTCTACAATATATTAAAAAATAATTTTGGTAGTACATTAGGCAAAATAATAGGCATTTTTTTTATTGTATATAATATTTTTTACATATCTATAGGAATGAGGGCTTTTGCAGAAGTGCTTAAAATGTATTTGTTAGAAAAAACTCCAACTGAGTTTATACTTTTAATTATGATTTTAACGGGAATGTATGTTGTGAGAAATGAAATAAAGACTTTAATTAAATTTAATGAAATAATGTTTTGGCTTATGTTTGTTCCAATATACATTGTATTTATATTTGTAATAAAAGGAGCAGATTTTACTAATGTTTTTCCTATATTACATAATCCTGCTATGAATTATGTAAAAGCACTACATCCTGCTATTTTCATTTTTGGTGGATTTGAAATAGCTTATTTAGTTTTACCACATATGAAAGAAAAAAAAGGTATTCCAAAAGTGCTTTTTAAAAGTATAGTATTCATAACTATTTTTTATGTGGCTACTATAATATTTTCTTTAGCTGCTTTTGGGGTGAAGCAAACTCAAGTTTTATTGTGGCCTATATTGACAATGATTCAATGTATAGATATACCAGGAGGATTTGTAGAACAGTGGGAAGGAATAGTAATGACGTTTTGGATACTATTTTATATTACAACTTTTGTGAATACATATTATTTTTCTGCTGATATATTAAAAAACATGTTTAAATTAGAAGATATAAAGTTATCATCTTTAATTCTTATTCCATTTGTGTATGTAATTGCATTATATCCTGAAAATATAGCAAGTGTGTATCAATTACAAAGAAAATTTAGTAGTGTACTCAATATTGTTAATTTAGTATTAATTATATTTATACTATTTTTTATAAGTGTTATTAGAAGAAGAGGAGATAAAACTTATGAAAAGAAGTAAAAGAATTTTTATTATGTTGTTGTGTTTTATGTGTATATTTTTAACTGGATGCTGGGATAAAATAGAAATAGATAGAAGAGTATTTATATCTAATATAGGAATAGATATTGGAAAAGATATACAAGATGAGAAAAAAATAAAATCACTAAATACGGGATATACTTTAACGGAAAAAGAAATGAATAAATTAAAAATTACTTTTGGTTTCCCTGATTTGGCTAAAATAAAGCAAGGGGAAGGCACGGCAGAAGAAAATACCATGTCTATAGATGCCTATTCATTCCAGGATGCAATATGTAAAGTAGCAAGAAAAAGTAGTAGAATGATGTATTCAGGACACGCACAGCTTTTAATTTTAAGTGCTGAGATATTACAATACCCAGATACTGTAAAGGAAATTATTGATTATATCCAACGACATCCTTCTATAAATAGAAATTTATTAGTTATAGTTTGTGATGGTAAAGCGGAAGATTATATAAAATACAAACCTTTCATGGAAAAAAATATAGAAAATTACATAACAGGTGTTATGGAAAATAGTGAGAAAAATAATTTTGTATTACCAATCACTTTAAATGAATTTTTAACACATTTAAGTGAAAGTGGTGATACTGTAGTTCCTAAAATAAAATATGATAAAACACAAAATGAAATTTCATTAGAAGGCGCAGCTGTAATAAAAAATTATAAGATGATAGGACAATTAAATCCTAAACAAGTATCTGATCTTGAACTTTTAAAAGGAAGATTAAAAGGTGGAAAGAGAACAATTGTATATAAAGAACATTTGTTAGATTTCTTCGTTGATGATGTATCAAGAAAAATAAGATTTGATAAGTTAGATGATAAATTATTGTTTAATGTAGATATATTAATTGAAGGGAGAATTAAAGGCTATTATGTAGATAGTGATATCTTCAACGAAAGTGAATTACGAGAAATTGAAAAGGAATATAATAAGGCTATAAAGAATAATTGTGAAAAATTTTTATCTATGACTCAAAAAAAAATAGATAGCGATCTTGTTGATTTTGGAGTTTATTTAAGGAAATATAGACCTAATTTGTGGGATGAAATAAAAGAGGACTGGAATGACAAGTATAAGGATATAGCTGTAACAGTAAATGTAAAAACAAGTATAAGAAGAATTGGAGTTGCAAAATAATAATATTTTTGAATAATATTCAAAATAATGGAAATAATCATTAATAGATTCACAAACTATTAATGATGTGGGGGAATAGATTTATGAAGAAAATAATTAGTTTAATAATATGTATCATGATTTTAGCTATATCTTTTAGAAATGTAATGGCTGTAGATGGTAATAAAATTCAAAAGTCAGTGGCAAGTAAAATAATAAGATTTCATGTTATTGCAAATAGTGATTTACAAGAAGATCAAGCACTTAAATTAAAAGTAAGAGATAAAGTTTTACAATATATGCAGCCAAAACTTAAGAACTCCAAAAATATACAAGAATCTAGAAAAATATTATTAGAAAATGATAATAAAATTAAAAAAATTGCACAGCAGGTTGTAAAAAAAGAAGGCTACACTTATAAAATTAATACTACTTTATCAAATGAAAATTTCCCTGTTAAAACTTATGGAAATATAACGTTACCTCAAGGTAAATACGAAGCATATAGAATAATAATAGGAACTGGAGAAGGACATAATTGGTGGTGTGTTATGTTTCCACCATTATGTTTTGTTGATATAACAAGAGGGGAAGTAGCTAACAACGAAACAAAATCAGAAATGAAGAAAGTGTTATCTGATAAAGAATATAAAATGGTAGATAACACTATAAATAATAACGTAGTATTAAAGTTTAAAATAATAGAAAGTTTTAAAAAAATATTGAATAATTAATTACTTTAAAAATCTCCGTGTTGTGCGGTGATTTTTTTTATAAGATTATATATGTCATTGCCACAATTAGGTTTAGAAAATTTATCACAATTTAATTTCATAGATTTTAATTTATTTGGAGAATGAAGTAAACTAGTTATTGCATCTTTACATGTTGGAAAATCTTCAATAGTTATTGCTAAATTATGTTTAAGCAAGAATTCAGCATTTTTTTCTTCTTGACCAGGTATTGCTGAAAATAAAGCTAAAGGTGTATGAGATATAAGTGCTTCTGTAATTGTAATTCCACCAGGTTTAGTTATGAGAATATCAGAGCACTGCATATATTTATTTACATCTTCTGTATAGCCTATTACTTTTGTTTCTTTTGAGGAAGTTTTACTTAAAGTTTTTAATTCATTAAATAATTTTTTATTATTACCAGTAATTATTATGATTTGTATGTCTTCATCAATCTGACATAAATCTATGTACACATCAATAATTTTTCCTATTCCTAAACTACCACCCATTATTAGCAAGTTTTTTTTATTTGGAGATAGATTTAAACTTTGTAATAGTTCTTGTCTATTATACTTTTTTGTGAATTTGGGCAATACTGGAATTCCATAACTGAAAATATTAGCTTTATTTACACCTCGTAAAGTCATTTCGTAAGTCATCTCATCATTAGAAATAATATAAGCATCTATTCCTGGACGAATCCAAAAACTATGAGGTGCATAATCGGTTAAAAGTGAAATTGTAGGTATCTTCAGTTCATTATAATTTTTTAATATAGACATAATTTCATTTGGAAAAGGATGAGTGGAAATTATAATGTCTGGATTAATATCTTTAATTTTAGGAAGTAATCTAAATGCAAGTATTTCATTGATTTTAGTACTTACAATTGCAAGACTATTATCTGTTTCAGTATGATTGTATAATTTTTTAAATAATGAAGGTGATTTTTTTATTGCTTTGATATATCCACCAATTAAGATTTTTTCTAATACTGGATTTATGTATTTATAAGTATCTATAATTTCTATTTTTGAGTTACTATCATTTGATAATATGTATTCTTTTAATGCTTCTGAGGCTTTCATATGACCTGCGCCAGCAGAGATTGTTAATATTAGTACGTTCATTACGATTCACCTCTAAATATAATTGTTATTAAGTATTATTATATACAATTTATCAGGTATTAACAAATATTATCCTATTTTGTGTATATAGTTTTAAAGTAAAAGATTTTTATTTATTAAAGTGCTGTGATTTTCAATTTGGATGTAGTTTTTTTTGAACAAATGTATATATATATGTTAATTGAGAAAAATAAAAGTAATTCTCAACTTTTGTTTTTTAACTGTTAAATAGTTAGGGGGAACGATAAATGAAAATGTCCAAAAAGAGAATTATATATACTATAATAAGTACTTTGATAATAGTATTTTCGACCACTTTTGCTATTTTAATGACTTTGGAAAGAACAGATTATAGAAATTATCTTCAAGGTGAATATAGTAAAAATATGTATCAACTTATAAATTCTGTTCAAAATATAAGATCTAATTTAGCAAAAGCTAGTATAGTAGGTTCAAAAGATCAAAGTATCGTTGTTTTTCAGGAAATATTTAGATATTCATCTATAGCAAATGATAAGTTACATTCTCTTCCTATAGAGATGCGAACTATAGATGAAACGAGTAAATTTCTATCTCAAGTAGGAGATTTTTGTTTTTCTTTAACACGAAGCGCTTCGGAGGATAGAGAACTTACAGAAAAAGATTATAAAAATATAAATCTATTAGAATTAGAATCATATGAATTAGAAAAAAGATTGGGAAAAGTACTTGAAGGAATAAATGAAGGGAAAGTTAGATGGGGAGAAATTAGAAAGAAAACAAGTGGTGTTTTAGCAAAACAAGATAATGAAAAATTTTTGTCTAATAAATTTAGTAATATACAAAAAGAAATAGCACAATATCCTGCACTCATTTATGATGGACCTTTTTCAGATAATTTACTGGAGATAAAGCCTAAAATAAATAGTGCTAAAATAGTTTCGAAACAGGAAGCTGAAAAAGTAGTAAGAAATATTGTTGGAAATGATAGAATTCAAAAAATAGAAAGTAAAGATCAAGAAAAAAGTACAAAAATGGATTCCTATAGATTTCATGTAACATTAAAAAATAAGGAAAAAAGCAGTATAGTTTGTGAAGTTACTAAACATGGAGGAAAGGTAGTATATTTACTAAATAATAGAGGAGTAGAAAAATCAAAAATAAATATGGATAAAGCTGTGCTTTTGGGTTCACAATACTTGAAAAAAATTGGTTATAAAAATATGAACTCAACTTATACATTAAAATACGATAATACAGCTGTAATAAGTTATGTATATAATGAGGGAAATGTAGTAGTATATCCAGATCAAATTAAATTAAAAATTGCAATGGATAATGGTGAAGTCATAGGTATAGAAGGAGAAAAATATTTAATAGCTCATACAGATAAAAGAAATATACCAATACCTAAAATAAATCAAGAAGAGGCTAAGGAAAGAGTAGGAAAAAATTTAAAGATAAATACTGTAAAATTAGCAGTGATTCCTACAGAAACAAATAAAGAGGTTTTGTGTTATGAGTTTAATGGGGTGTATAAGGATAAAAGTTTTATTGTTTATATAGATGCAAAAACTGGATATGAGAGAAGGATAATCCAAATTATCAATACCCCTAATGGTCAATTGACTATATAATAAATGTAATATTTAAGGTCTTCAAAAATTTAATTTTGAAGATCTTTTTTTATGATAAAAAATTCATAGTTTTTATTTAAATTAACTAAGTAATTAAAGTTAATTTAAAAATTAAAAATCTATTGATAAAACAATTAAAAATAACTAAACTATTAATTAGTAGTACAAGCTAATTATATAACAATAAATAATAGCTCAACTTTCGCAGGACAAAAATACTACCTAGCGAAGGTAAATGATATATTGCGTAAGAAACATTTAAAATCAATTAAGAATTAATAATTAAAAATGAATAATGAAGGTTGATTTTTGCTTTAGCAAAAATCTTTAATTATATTAGTTATTTTGCCCTAAGGCAAAATTTCCTTAATTATTCATTATTAACTATTAATTATCTTTAAAGTAAAAGGTTTCTGAGCAAGATATCATTTACCGCAGCGGTTGTTTTTCACCTGCGAAAGTTGAATAATAGATAATAAGGAGAGATAAAATATGAAGAAAAAGGTTGCAGTTTTATTTGGAGGAAAATCCACAGAACATGAAGTTTCAAGAGTTTCAGCTGCATCAGTTTTAAGAAACATAAATCAAGATAAATATGAAGTGTATCCAATTGGAATAACTAAAGATGGAAAATGGTTTGAATATACTGGAAATTTAGATAAAATAGAGAGTGGAGAATGGGAAAAAGATGTATTTTACAAAACACCAGAAGCTCATAAAATTTTATTTAATGGCGAAGTTGATGTAGTTTTTCCTGTGCTTCATGGATTATATGGTGAAGATGGAACTATACAAGGATTATGTAAATTATTAAATATACCTTGTGTAGGTCCAGGAGTTATGTCTTCATCTGTATGTATGGACAAAGTTTATACAAAATATGTATTAGAAAATTTTCAAATAAAGCAAGCAGATTATGTGGTAGTAAATAGACATGATTACAAAACAAATAAAGATGAAATAATAAATATTATTGAATCAAAGTTAGGGTATAATATATTTATAAAACCTTCTAATAGTGGTTCTTCAGTTGGTATAACAAAAGCTCATAACAAAGAAGAATTAATAAAAGGATTAGAAGAAGCTTTAAAGTATGATAGAAAAGTTTTGGTAGAAGAAGCTATTAATGCTAGAGAAGTAGAAGTTGCAGTTTTAGGAAATGATGAAGTTAAGGCAGCTACTCCAGGAGAAATTATTCCAGATAGAGAATTTTATGATTATGATTCAAAATATAAAAGTGTACAATCTAAATTACTTATACCTGCTAATTTAAATAAAAATAAATTAGAACAAGTAAGACAAACTGCAATTAAAATTTATAAAATATTAGATTGTGCAGGAATGGCTAGAGTTGACTTTTTAGTAGATAAAAGTACAGAAGAAGTATATTTAAATGAGCTTAACACTATACCAGGGTTTACACAAATAAGTATGTATCCTAAAATGTGGGAAAATGAAGGCGAGAAATATAGTGAACTTATAAGTGAACTTATTGAATTAGCTATTGAAAGAAATAATAATTAAAAGGTAATAATAAAAAAATGTAGAATTTAAATAATGAAAGGTGATTATATGAGTAAAGCATTAGCATTAGTATCAGGTGGATTAGACAGTATATTGGCAGCTAAATTAGTTAAAGAACAAGGAATTGAAGTAATAGGAATTTGTTTCAGATCTTATTTTTTTAATGAAAAAAATGCTAAAAGAATGGTTAAGCAAATAGACATTCCTTTAGAGGTTATTGATTTTTCTAAAGAACATTTTGAAATGGTTAAGAATCCTAAACATGGATATGGTAAGAATATAAATCCATGTATAGATTGTCATGCAATGATGATGAGTTATGCAGGAAAATTGTTAGAAAAAATGAATGCAGATTTTATTATAACTGGGGAAGTTTTAAATCAAAGACCTATGTCTCAAAATAAATCTTCTCTAAATGTTGTTAAAAAAGAATCTGGATTTGCAGATAAAATATTAAGACCTCTTTGTGCTAAAGTATTACCACCAACACAAATGGAATTAGATGGTTTGGTAGATAGGGAAAGATTGTTAGGAATAAGCGGTAGAGGAAGAAAAGATCAAATGGAATTAGCAAAAAAGTGGGGGATAAAAGATTATCCATCACCAGCAGGAGGATGTAAGCTTACAGAACCAAATTATGCTGGAAGACTTAAAGATTTATTAACTCATAAAGAAAATGTAGAGGAAAGAGAATTAGAGCTTTTAAAAATAGGAAGACATTTTAGGGTTAGTGAAAATGCTAAGATAATTTCTACTAGAACAGCAGAGGAAGCTGATATGATTAAGGAATTATTGAAAGAAGAAGATTTAGTATTTTTGTGTAGAGATTTTAAAGGATCTATGGTTGTGATTGTAGGCAGTCCTAATGAAGAGGATACAGAATTTGCGGCAAAAGTTACAGCTAGGTATTGTAAAGGAAAAGATGAAGATAGTCTTGTTATCAGATATAATAACTATAAACATCCTTTAAATGAGTATATAGATGTTAAAGCAGCTAGTGATGAGGAGTTAAATAAATATATGATAAAATAAAAGTGAGAGTGATAATATGAAGAAAAAAGCTATAATTTCTGTGACAAGCAAACAAAAGGGAAATGAGAAAGAGAAAGTAGAAGTAGTAACTCCTGGAAAGTTTTACAAAAAAGAAGATTCGTATTTTGCAGTATATGATGAAACAGAAATATCAGGAATGGAAGGGACGACTACTACGTTGAAAATATCTCCAGAGAAGCTTTGCCTTATTAGAATGGGAACTACTAGTACAAAGATGAATTTTAAAAAAAAGTATAAAGATATAATTTTATACAATACACCTTATGGAACATTGGAACTGGAAGTAGAAACTAAGGATATAGATATTAATATGGATGAATATGGTGGACATGTATACGTAAATTATAATTTAGGTGTTATTGGAGAAAAAGTGCAAAATACTTCCTTGGAAATAAATATTAAAGCAGAAGATAAACTAAGTTAATTAATTTAACGTATGGTAATATACAATGATTTTAAATAAAAGGATAGTGGGGATATGGTTGAGAGATATTTGTATGATGTATTTGAGGGGTTAAATGAAGGTGTAATCATAATTGATAAGTTACATAAAGTTGTTTTTGTAAATAGTGCTCTTGAAAAGATTCAATCTATTAATAGAGAGGCAGTATTAAGTAAAGATTTATTGCAAGTATATCCAACATTAACATATGATACTAGTAATTTAATTAATGCATTAAATAAAAATAAAATTATTTTAAGAAAGAAGACTAAATACATAAATTATAAAGGAGAAGAATTGATTACGATCAATTCTTCTTATCCTATTATGTGTAAAAAAAAAATAGTAGGAGCTTTGGGAATAGTTTTAAATGAAAAATATGATGTAAGAGACAATACTAGTAAAATTAAACTTAAAAATATAGTAATGAAGAAAAAAAATAGTAATATAAGGTATGATTTTATAAATATATTAGGTAAAAGTAAGCCAATACTTAATTTAAAGAAAAAAGCTTTGAAGATAGCTTGTTCTTCTTCTCCAGTATTAATATATGGGGAAACAGGAACTGGTAAAGAATTATTTGTACAATCTATTCATAATAATTCTTTTAGAAAAAAGGGACCTTTTATAGTACAAAATTGTGCAGCTATACCTGAAGAATTATTTGAAAGTACTATGTTTGGTACAACAAATGGAAGTTTTACTGGTGCAAAAGCTGCAAAAGGACTTTTTGAACTAGCTAATGGAGGGACTTTGTATTTAGATGAAATTAATTCTATGCCTATTAAATTTCAAGGAAAGTTATTGAGGGTAATTCAAGATGGATGTATAAGAAGAATAGGAGATAATAATACTAAACATGTTGATGTTAGAATAATAGCATCTTTGAATGAGAGTCCAGAGTACATATTACAAAATAGAAGGTTTAGAAGAGACTTATATTACAGATTAAATGTATTGAGGCTTAATATTCCACCTCTTAGAAAAAGACGAGAAGATATACCTGTTTTAATAAGTTATTTTATAAAAAAATTTAATAATGAATTTAGTAATTGTATAGAGGGAATAGATGAAGATGCATTAAGTAAGCTAGTAAATTACGAATGGAAAGGTAATGTAAGAGAACTTGAACATACTTTAGAAAGCATATTTAATTTTAAACAAGAGGGATTTATAACATTACAAGATTTAAAGTGTTATACTGATGTCTGTATAGAAACGCTTTCTTTAAAAGAAAAATTAATGAGTATAGAAAATCAGTATATAAAAAATGAGTTGGAAACAAATAATTTTAACATTTCAAAAACAGCTAAAAATTTAGGTATACCAAGACAAACTTTGCAATATAAAATAAAAAAATTTAATATTATAGAATAATGGTCTCATTTAGTTTCTCTTTTGTTTAACATATTTAAAATTTGTCAATAATTTTAATGTTAAATATTATTAGGAGGAATATTATGAAAATAGAAGATAGGTATAATATTATTATACAAACTATTTGTGAAATGAATGGGATTAGCAAAGAAGAATTATTTAAAATACTAAAGGATACAAATTGCAAATATATGTTATTTTTATTATTGAAAAAGTATCATTGTGAAAATATACAAAGATTTAATAAAGACTTTAAAATAAAAAATAGAAATGTTATAGGATATGAAACTAAAAAAGCTAAGGAAAAATTTTTAATTAACAAATATTTTAGAGATTTATACTTTGAAGCTGATGATATAATTGAACAAACTTTGAATGAAAACAAAAAATCTATGTAGAGTTTTTGATGATATGATGCTGGTTTAGAAATTCATATTTACGTACAAATAAAAAAAAATAAAAAACGCAAAAAAAGTATAGCGTATTTTAAAAAAATGTGGTATTATAATAAATATGTTTTGAGACATAAAAATTCTATTGTAAATTATAGGGTAATTTAAATTATAATATTTAATTCTATGTATGTCAATATTTTTTTTGTGAAAACAAAAGTTTTTTTTATTTTAAAGATAAATTAAGGAGGAGTACGGATGGATACTAAATACATATTTGTCACTGGTGGTGTTGTTTCTTCATTAGGAAAAGGAATTACTGCAGCCTCATTAGGAAGACTGTTAAAAAATAGAGGGTTAAAAGTTTCAATTCAAAAATTTGACCCATACTTAAATGTGGATCCAGGTACAATGAGTCCATATCAACATGGTGAAGTGTTTGTAACAGATGATGGAGCAGAAACAGACTTAGATTTAGGACACTATGAAAGATTTATAGATGAAAGCTTAAGTAAAAACAGTAATGTTACTACTGGAAAAATATATTGGTCTGTTATATCTAAGGAAAGACGTGGAGATTATTTAGGTGGAACTGTTCAAGTTATACCACATATAACTAATGAAATAAAAAGTAGAGTATATAGAGTAGCTAAAGAAAAAGATGTAGATGTAGTTATAACAGAAATAGGTGGAACAGTAGGAGATATTGAATCATTACCATTTTTAGAATCTATAAGACAGATAAAATATGAAGTTGGAAGAGAAAATGTGTGTTTCATACATGTTACATTAGTACCTTATTTAGGAAAAGCAGGAGAACTTAAAACTAAGCCAACTCAACATTCAGTAAAAGAATTAAGAAGCATAGGTATTCAACCAGATGTAATAGTATGCAGATCAGAAAGACCTCTTTCTGAAGAAATGAAAGATAAAATAGGATTATTCTGTAATATAGATGGAGAATCTGTAATTCAAAACTTGGATGCTGAAAATTTATACGAAGTACCACTTTTGCTTCATAAAGAAGGATTAGATAATTTAGTATGTAAAAAATTAAATATGAATTGTGAAGGTGTAGAACTTCAAAGTTGGATTAAAATGGTTAATAAAATGAAGAATTTAACTAAAAAAGTTACAATAGGATTGGTAGGAAAATATGTAGAACTTCATGATGCATATATATCAGTAGTAGAAGCTTTAAGTCATGGTGGATTAGAAAATGATGCTGATGTTAGTGTGAAATGGATAAATGCAGAAGAAGTTACTAGAGAAAATGTTAAAGATATTTTATCTGATGTAGATGGAATACTTGTTCCAGGAGGATTTGGAGATAGAGGGATAGAAGGAAAAATAGAAGCTATAACATATGCTAGAGAAAATAAAGTTCCTTTCTTCGGAATTTGTCTTGGAATGCAATGTGCTGTTATAGAATTTTCAAGAAATGTAGCAGGGTTAGAAGGAGCGCATAGTTCAGAGATAAATCCAGAAACAAAATATCCTGTTATAGATTTAATGCCAGATCAAAAGGATGTAGATGAAAAAGGTGGAACTATGAGACTTGGAGTTTATCCTTGTAAACTAAAAAATGATACATATTCTTTTGAATCATACAATGAAGAAATTATTTATGAAAGACATAGACATAGATATGAGTTCAATAATGAATATAAGAAACAATTACAAGAAAAAGGTCTGCAATTTGTAGGAACAAGTCCTGATGGAAGATTAGTAGAAATTGTAGAGCTTAAAGATCATCCTTGGTTTGTTGCAGTACAATTTCATCCAGAATTAAAATCAAGACCAAACAAACCACATCCATTATTTAGAGAATTTATAAAAGCTTCAATGAATAATAAATAAAGTGAAAGTTAATAAGCTGTAAGATAGTACAAAAACTATCTTACAGCTTATTTTATTTATTGTCATATTTTGACGATTTAAAGAATGAAGTTAATTTTAAATAAAGGAAATTAATAATAAATATAGAATAAAAATAGGTAGGAGGGGAGTAAAGTGGTATTTAATACTAATATTACTATAGCATTAAAAAATTATTTAAATAAATATAATGTTAAAACAGTTTCTTTATTTGAATTAGAATATGTCTGTAAAGGCTTTGATTACTTGAGAGTAAAGATTAAAAAGAAGGAAATAATATTTGAGATTCAGTGTCCTTTGTGTGATCAAAAGCATTTTTATAAATATATTATAAGTGATTTGATGAAAAAGGATATGTTAATAGGTGGATGTGAAGTTTTAAATGTTCCTCTATTTTTAGTTGGAAAAGAAGATAAAATTATGGAAAAAGTGAATAAGTATGAACATATAAATAGTGAAATAAATAAAATGATTTGTACACTTAGGTGATAAAAAATAAATTAACTTAGTATAATTAACCAAAAATTTAGAATATGTTGGTTAATTTTTTATTATTTGTGTAGATTTAAATATACAAATAAGTTATAATATATAAAGTATCACACTTCAAGTAATTCCTTTAAGAAAATTTCCCAAGGTTAATATAATACAACTTAATATTAAGGAGATGGTGAATTGTCTAATAAGGATTTGAGCAAGATGACAGTAATGGAACTGAAGAAGATGGCAAAAGAGTTAGGAGTTAAGGGATACTCTAAATATAAAAAAGTTGAATTGATTGAACAAATTCAAAAAGTGTCACCTGTGTACATAAAAAAAGATGGTGAAATATTAAGAGAAAAAATTTCTCCTAAAGCATTCCAAAAGAAAGATAAGAATAATAATTTAAAGGAATCAAACAAAAAGGTTGAAGATGATATAAAAATAAGTGAAATTTCTAAATCAAATATGAATAATAAAGCTATTAAAGAGAAGCTGAAAATGATTAAGGAGTCTAATACAGCTAAAGGTGTATTAGAAATAAATGAGAATAATAGTTATGGATTTTTAAGAGGAAAAAATTACTTAACAAGTTCTGAAGATGTGTATGTTTCTCCTTCTCAAATAAGAAAATTTAATTTAAAAACAGGTGATGAAGTAGAAGGAAAAGTAAGACTTCCTAAAGAAGGAGAAAAATTTAAAGCTCTCCTATATGTTCAAAGAGTAAATGGAGAAAATCCTCAAAAAGCAATAAATAGAAAAAAATTTGAAACACTAACGCCTATTTATCCTAGACAAAGGATACAACTTGAGACTAGTCAAATTGATTTATCTACAAGAATCATGGATATAATCTCTCCAATAGGAAAAGGCCAAAGAGGTATGATAGTGGCTCCTCCTAAAGCGGGAAAGACAACTCTTTTAAAGAAAATAGCTACTAGTATTGAAAAAAATCACCCACAAACTAAACTTATAGTTGTTTTAATAGACGAGAGACCAGAAGAAGTTACTGATATGCAGCGTTCAATCCATGGGGAAGTTATATATTCAACTTTTGATGAAGAACCTGAACATCATTCAAAAGTTGCATACATGGTTCTAGAAAGAGCTAAAAGAATGGTTGAACAAGGTCAAGATGTAGTGATACTTTTAGATAGTATAACTAGACTTGCAAGAGCGTATAATTTAACTATAAATCCTACAGGAAGAACTTTATCAGGTGGTCTTGATCCAGGAGCATTAATAATGCCTAAAAAATTCTTTGGTGCAGCAAGAAACATCGAAGAAGGGGGAAGTTTAACTATTCTGGCTACAGCACTTGTTGAAACCGGAAGTAGAATGGATGATATGATATTTGAAGAATTCAAAGGAACAGGAAATATGGAGGTTCATTTGGATAGAAAACTTCAAGAAAGAAGGATTTTCCCTGCTTTAGATATATTTAAATCAGGAACAAGAAGAGAAGATTTATTGTTATCTAAAGAAGAAATGGAAGTTGCATTTAATTTAAGAAAATATATGTATAAAGAAGGAAATGGAGAAAAAACTACAGAAGCTTTGATAAATTCTATGTCTAAGACAAAGAATAATAAAGAATTTATTAAAATATATAATAAAGAAAAATGGGAAAGATAATAATTATCTTTCCCATTAATTTTATTCTTCCATTGTCATGTTGTATTTCTTTAAGAATTTTTCAACTCTTCCACCAGTATCAACCATCTTTTGTTTACCAGTGTAGAAAGGATGACATTTGGAGCATATTTCAACCTTAAGCTCTTTTTGAGTAGATCCAGTTGTGAAAGTATTACCACAAGCACATTTTACAACTGCATCATGATAATATGTTGGTTGTAAGTCTTTTTTCATTCTTCTCACCTCTCTCAAACTACCACTGCTAACGGCATTTTCAACTACTAGATTATAGCATTATATATTTAATTAGTCAATAAAATATTATTTAATAATATGAACTATGTAGTTCATATTTAATTTTTATGGATGAAAAAGTATAAAATTTAACCCCAAATTTAAAGTAGAAACAACGAAGAGCAAGTAACAATGATTTTTTAAAGTGAAGATTATTAAAATTTTTGATATATTATTTAGTATGAATTTTATTTTATAAAAGTTTAAAAGTTGAATTGTATATTGGTAATTGTAATAAAATAGTTTTTGATTATGACAACAAATTGCAATATAATAAATAGAGTATAACAAAGTAAAAGTAATAGTAGATAAGGTGGTAATAAGTATGAGTAAATTATATTTTAGATATGGTGCTATGAATTGTGGAAAGTCAACAAATTTGATTCAGGTGGCTCATAATTATGAAGAGAGAGGTATGAGAATTTTAATTATGAAGCCTAAAACCGATACTAAAGGTGGAGATAAAATAGTTTCTAGAATAGGGGTAACGAGAAAGGTAGATTTACTTTTACCACAAAAGGCAAATGTATATGATGAGGTTGAAAAATGGACAGAAGTTAATGAAAAAATAGATTGTATTTTAGTAGATGAAGTTCAATTTTTCAAAAAAAATCAAATAGATCAATTACTTAAAATAGCTGTAAAAATGGATATTCCGGTGATTTGCTATGGACTTCGTACTGATTTTCAAATGAATGGATTTGAGGGAAGTTCTAGATTGCTTTTAATAGCACACAGCATTGAGGAATTAAAAAATATATGTAGTTGTGGAAAAAAAGCTATAGCAAATGGTAGAAAAATTAATGGAAGATTTGTTTTTGAAGGAAATCAAGTTGCTATAGAAAAGGAAGATGATGTTGAGTATGAAGCATTATGTGCTAAATGTTTTTTTAAATATAAAGAAGAGTATATTAAAGAAGAAATAAAATAAAGTTTAAACTAAAGGAAGGGGTGTGTACATGAAAAAGAACAAAACTATGGTAGGTGGTCAAGCAGTAATTGAGGGAGTTATGATGAGAGGTAGTAAAGGTATAGCTACTTGTGTAAGAAAATCTGATGGAGAAATTGTAACGGACAAAAGAGAAATAGTACCTTTTACAAAAAGAAATAAATTATTAGGATTTCCTATTATAAGAGGATTTGTAACATTAATTGACTCATTAATTATTGGAATAAAAGCTTTAAATTATTCTGCATCATTTTTTGAAGATGATGAAGATACTGAACCATCTAAATTCGATAAATGGTTTGAAAAAGTTTTTAAGGAAAAAAGCGATGATGTAATATTAGGTATGTCTCTTGTAGTTTCATTGATTTTTGCTGTAGGACTCTTTTTTATTTTACCAACAGTTGCAGCAAATTTTTTTAAAAAATCAGTTACCAATAATTCATTTACATTAAATATAATTGAAGGTGCCATTAGAGTATTAATTTTTATTTTATACATTTTTTTCATAGGGAAATTAGAAGATATTAATAGGGTTTATCAGTATCATGGAGCAGAACATAAATCTATATTTTGCTATGAAAGTGGAAAAGAACTAACACCAGAAAATGCAACTGAATTTAAGAGGTTTCATCCAAGATGTGGAACAAATTTCTTATTTTTAGTAATGATAGTAAGTATATTAGTATTTTCACTTGCTGGATGGCAGTCTGTAATTCAAAGAATAGTATATCGAATAGTTCTATTACCATTAATTTCTGGTATAACTTATGAAATAATAAGATGGCTTGGGAAAAATGATAATGTGATATCTAGAATACTAGCATATCCAGGATTGCAGCTTCAAAGACTTACAACAAGAGAACCGGATTTAAGTCAGTTAGAAGTCGCTATAAAAGCTCTAAAAGCATCAGAAGGGATTGAGGACTAGAGGTGGTGATTAAGTAGTGAACATAGGGGAAATATTGAATAAAGCCTATGATATTTTAAAACAACAAAATATTGAAACATATATCTTAGATTCACAGCTTTTATTGTGTAAAGTCTTGCAAAAGGATAAGTTATTTTTAATATTGAATAGAGATATGGAAGTAAATGATAAACAAATAAGTATGTTTTTAAAATATGTAAATTTAAGAAAAGATAAAATGCCAATTAAATATATTTTAGGTGAATGTGAATTTATGGGCTTGAATTTTTTTGTTAAGAAAGGAGTTTTGATACCAAGACCAGATACTGAAATATTAGTAGAACAAATGTTAAAAACAATAAAAAAGGGTAATTACAAAAATGTTTGTGATGTGTGTTGTGGTAGTGGTGCAATTGGTATTTCACTTGCTAAACTTGCAGATGATGTAAAAGTAGTTTGCTCAGATATAGCTGAGGAGGCTAGAGAGGTTACGCTAGAGAATATTAAAAGATTAGATATTAGCAGCAATGTAAAGTTTGTTCAAAGTGATTTATTACAATTTGCAATTGAAAAGGGAAATAGATTTGATATAATAGTATCTAACCCCCCATATATAGAAGAGAATGTTATTGATACACTTATGAAAGATGTTAAAGATTATGAGCCATATATAGCGCTTTGTGGAGGAAAAGATGGGCTAGATTTTTATAGAAAAATAACATTTGAAAGTGTAAAAGTTTTAAATGATGATGGTATTTTAGCTTTTGAAATTGGTTATAATCAAAAAGAAAAGGTAAAAAATATCTTAAAAAATAATGGATTTAGTCATATACGCTGCATAAAGGATTTGGCTGGATTAGACAGAGTTATTATAGGAAAAATTATATTGTGATAAAAATATTATTATGGTATAATAATTAATTATGAAAATATAAGTACACGGAGTGATAGTAGATGCTTGAAAAACTTGATTTTATAGAAAATAAATATGATGAATTATCAATAAAAATTAGTGACCCTACAGTAATGGCAAATCAAAAAGAATGGCAGAAATTATGTAAAGAACATGCAGATTTAGAGATAATAGTTACTAAATATAAACATTATAAGGAAGTATTAGATACAATTCAAACAGATAAAGAAATGATTCAAGAAGAAAATGACAAAGAATTAAGAGAGATGCTTCAAGAAGAAATAAAAGAATGTGAAGAGGAAAAGTTGAACTTAGAGGAAGAATTAAGAGTAGCATTACTTCCAAAAGACCCTAACGATGACAAAAACGTATTTGTAGAGATTAGAGGTGGCGCAGGAGGCGATGAAGCTGCATTATTTGCTGCTAATCTTCTAAGAATGTATACAAGATATGCAGAAAAACAAAGATGGAAAGTTGAGCTTATGAGTTCAAATGAAACAGATATTGGTGGCTTTAAAGAAGTTGTATTTATGATAAAAGGAAAAGGAGCTTATAGTAGACTTAAATATGAAAGCGGAGTACACAGAGTACAAAGAGTTCCAGATACTGAGTCAAGTGGAAGAATACACACATCTACAGCTACAGTAGCAGTTTTACCAGAAGTTGATGATGTAGACGTACAAATAAGCGCAAATGATGTAAGAATAGATGTATTTAGAGCATCAGGACATGGTGGACAGTGCGTTAATACAACTGACTCTGCTGTAAGACTTACACATTTACCAACTGGAATAGTAGTTTCTTGTCAAGATGAAAAATCACAGTTAAAAAATAAAGAAAAGGCTATGAAAGTTTTAAAGGCAAGATTATATGAAAAAGCACAAGCAGAAAGAAGTGCGAAAATTTCAGAAAATAGAAAAAGCCAAGTTGGTACTGGAGATAGAAGTGAAAGAATAAGAACATATAACTATCCGCAAGGAAGGATTACAGATCATAGAATAGGATTAACTTTGTACAAATTAGAAAATTTTCTAAATGGAGATATAGACGAAGTAATAGATGCTTTGGTTACAACAGAACAAGCAGAAAAAATGAAAGCTATGGGTGTATAGTTTATTAAAATAAAGTTAAAATGAAAAGAGTGTGAAGCTTTTATGAATATTAATAAAGCAATTAGAAAACAAAATAAATCACTTAAACGATTTTTGTTTTCTGAGAGCTTTATTTTTTTTGTACTCATACTTATATTGACTTATTTTGATAATTTATCCACATACCTTAAAATTACAATTATTTTTATGGAAGCTTTAGTAGTAATTGCTATGATAAGTAAGCTTCAAAGCAAATATCTTAAATATGTTACAAATGATAATAAAATAAGTATAAAAACAGGTATATTAGATATTTCTATGAATTTTAGAGTTGATAATGTGGTTTTAGTTCATACTGAAGATGAATTTAAGGATATAAAAATAATACTTATAATTGCTTCTAAGATTAAAAGACGAAGATATAAAAAAGTTAATGACAAATTTTTGAGAAATCACAAAGTTGTCTATGAAAATTTTAAAAATATAAAACATAAAAATATAAACAAGAAGTATTATTATATAATCATAGAAAAAGGTTCATTTATGAAATATAAATTATTAAATGATATATATATAAAATGCACTAAAGCATTTTTTACAGATGAGGCAATTGATAGAATAAAGCAATATAGAAATTAGAATAAACCTCTCAGTCTACAAATAAAATATATGGATGGGAGGTGTTAATTTGAGTAATTACAGCTTAGTTATTTTATTTACTAGTATAATATCTTTACTTGGTACAATGATAGGTACTATTTTCGGAATTATAATTAGAAATCCTACTAATAAATTTTTAAGTTATATTATGGGAATAGCATCTGGAATAATGCTAAGTATTGTTTGTTTGAATTTATTACCAGAATCTATTAAAAATTCAGGAATTTTTTTTACTATAATTTATTTTTTTATAGGGGTAATAATAATATTAATAATAAATAAATTGTATATTTTAAAAAATAATAATGCTAATGAACTCACAAAAGTGGCTTTTTTAGTTATATTAGGTCTTAGTATTCATAATTTACCAGAAGGATTAATAATGGGGTGTGGTATAGGAATTGGAAGCAGTTTAGGAGTTAAAATGAGCTTATTAATAGTTATGCATGATATACCAGAAGGTATAGCTGTAGCAGCACCTCTTATGGCAGCTAGACAAAAAGTTTCAAAGATAATTTTTTATTCATTTCTTTCATCAGTACCAACAATGGTAGGTGCTTTGATTGGTTTATACTTAGGAGTTGTTTCTAAAGAAACATTAGGAATATTGTTTGCTTTTGTTTCTGGAATTATGAGTTATATTATTTGTAGAGAGATGATACCTGAATCATCTAAGTTTTATAATGGAGTTATTACTACATTAGGTGTTGTTGTAGGTATTATTTTAGGAATAGTTATGATAAAAGTATTTTAGTATGTTAACATTATCAATTAGTATCGGGGGTGTTAAGTTTGAATACCAAAATTATTAAATTTGACGTAGAAAATAAATCACTAATTGAAGAAGCAGGTAAGGTAATAAGAAATGGAGGAATTGTTGCATTTCCTACGGAAACAGTATATGGCCTTGGGGCTAATGCTTTAGATTGCTGTGCTGTAAAAAAAATATTTAAAGCAAAAGGTAGACCACAAGATAACCCATTAATAGTACATATTTCAAATATTGAAGAAATTAATGATTTAGTTAAGCAAATACCACATAAAGCAAAAATTCTTATGGAGAAATTTTGGCCTGGACCTCTAACTTTGATATTAGAAAAAACAGATGTAATTCCTGATGTAACTAGTGCAGGATTAAAAACTATAGGGATAAGAATGCCGTCTAATGATACAGCAAGAGCACTTATAAAAGCAGCAAGAAAGCCTATTGCAGCTCCTTCGGCTAATATATCTGGTAGACCAAGCCCAACTAATTTAGAAACGTGTGTGGATGATTTGAATGGTAAGGTGGATTGTATTATTGGAGGAGAGAAGAGTGAAGTTGGATTAGAATCAACTATTGTTGATTGTACGACAGAACCTATGTGTGTTTTAAGGCCAGGTGGTATAACTTTAGAGATGTTAAAAAAAGTAGATGATAAAATTTACATTGACCCAAATATAATGAAAAAACCTGAGAAAGATTTTAAACCTAAAGCACCAGGAATGAAATATAGACACTATGCACCGAAGGCTCCAGTAAAAATTATTGATGGAGATTTACAAAAAACTATTGAAAAAATCAATAAAATAGTGCAAAATTATATAGATAATAATAAAAAGGTTGGAATAATAGCTACTGATGAAACAAAAGATAAATATTCTAATGCAATAGTACGTTCATTAGGTAGTAGAACTAATTTAGAAGAAATAGCTCAAAACTTATTTGAAGTTTTGAGAAGTTTTGATAATGAAGATGTAGATATAATATTATCTGAATCATTCAAAGAACAAGGTATAGGAATTGCTATAATGAATAGATTAAAAAAATCAGCAGGATTTGATATAATGAAATTATAAAGAAAGGTAAGGGTGCTATGAAAGTATTATTTGTTTGTACGGGAAATACTTGTAGAAGTGTTATGGCTGAAGCCATATTTAACAATATTAATACTAATGAAGATGTTTGTGCTATTTCAGCAGGAATATCTATAGTACCTAATAGTAAAGCCTCTGAAAATTCTGTTATTATATTGAAGAAAAATATGAATGTAGATATAAATAATAGAAAAGCAATTCAATTGACTAAAGAAATGGTTGAAGATGCTGATTTGATTTTAACAATGACGTTTTATATAAAAGATGTACTAATGACGTATTTCCCAAAATATTCAGAAAAAATATTTGCGTTGAATGAATATATAGGTCAAGATGAAGATATAATAGATCCATATGGTGGTAATATTGATGTTTATTCTAAAACATTTTTTGAATTAAAAAATAAAATTTTGCTTTTGATGTATAAAATAAAAGAAGATAAAAGTATTTTTGAGTAAGATACTATTATCTTCTTTTTTGAAATTAAATATATATTTTATTAGAAAAGGAGCGTAAGAATTATGAAAATAGCAATTGGAAGTGACCATGGTGGTTTTAATTTAAAGCAAGATATAATGAAACACTTAGAATCAAAAAAAATTGAAGTAAAAGATTTTGGAACATACACTAATGAATCATGTGATTATCCTGATTTTGCACAAAAAGTTGCAGAAGAAGTAGCAGAACAAAATTTTGAATTTGGTATATTAATATGTGGTACAGGAATAGGCATAAGTATTTCTGCTAACAAAGTACCAGGTATAAGAGCAGCATTATGTTGTGATACATTTAGTGCACATGCATGTAGAGAACATAATAATGCTAACATATTAGCATTAGGAGAAAGAGTTGTAGGAAGAGGATTAGCATTAGACATAGTTGACACTTTCTTAAATTCAGAATTTGAAGGTGGAAGACATGCTAAAAGAGTTAATAAAATAAGTGAAATTGAGAAAAAATATTCTAAATAAGAAAAATTCAAAAGAATATTCTAAATAAGTTAATTAAAATAAAATGATATAGGGGGAATTTCCATGAGTAAAGTAACACAAATATCACATCCATTAATTTTACACAAATTAGCATTTATAAGAGATAAAAATACAGGTTCAAAAGATTTTAGAGAATTAGTTGAAGAAGTAGCTATGTTAATGGCATATGAAGTTACTCGTGATATGCAACTTGAAACAGTAGAAATAGAAACACCTATTTGTAAAACTAATTGTAAAATGTTAGCAGGTAAAAAAGTTGCTATAGTACCAATATTAAGAGCAGGTCTTGGAATGGTAGATGGTATGCTTAAATTAATACCAGCTGCTAAAGTTGGTCATATAGGAATGTACAGAGATGAAGAAACTCTTCAACCTGTAGAGTATTTTTGTAAATTACCTCAAGATATAGGAGAAAGAGATATAATAGTAACAGATCCTATGCTTGCTACAGGAGGATCAGCAATAGATGCTATAAATGCACTTAAGAAAAGAGGAGCAAAATATATTAGATTAATGTGTCTTATAGGTTCACCAGAAGGAGTAAAAGCAGTTCAAAATGCTCATCCAGATGTTGATATCTATTTAGCAGAAGTGGATGAAAAATTAAACGAGAATGGATATATAGTTCCAGGACTTGGAGATGCTGGAGATAGATTATTTGGAACAAAATAACAATAAAGCATAAGTAAGTATAATAGCAAATAGGAACGAAAATAAGCCCATATATTAACTAGTATAAAGCAATAGTTAATATATGGGCTTTATTTATTCTTTTATAGTTGCAATAATACTTTAAATTAAAGTAAAATTAGTATAAAATGAATGTGATTGATTTAATCTAAAAAATATGGGGGAAGTTTTAAAATGGAGAGAATAGATAAAAATAATTATTATTTAGATATATGTGAAACAGTTTTAGAAAGAGGAACATGTCTTAGAAGAAATTTTGCAGCTATAATTGTAAAAAATGACGAAATAATGTCTACAGGATATACAGGAGCTCCAAGAGGTAGAAAAAATTGCTGTGATTTAGGAGAATGCAGGAGACAACAGTTAAATGTTCCTAGAGGGACAAGATACGAGCTTTGCAGATCTGTGCATGCTGAACAAAATGCAATAATTTCAGCCAGAAGGCAGGATATGATAGGTGCTGCCATGTATTTAGTTGGAAAAGAAAAAGAAAGTGGGCAATTAGTAGAGAATGCTTCACCGTGTTCATTATGTAAAAAATTTATAATTAACAGTGGAATAGAAAAAGTAATTATAAGAGATACAAAAGTAAAATTTAGAGAAATATATGTTGATGAATGGATAAATAATGATGAATCATTATTTGGAGATGGAGGATACTAAAAGATTTGATTAACAATGAATGATGTGAAAATATATAAGTTAATATCTAAGAATAAAATTGTGTGAGGAAGGTTAACATGGATAAATTTATTTTAGCGATAGCTTCAACAAGTATTTCTTTCTTAATAACTCCATTTATTAAAAAACTTGCAGTTAAATTTGGTGCTATTGATATTCCTAAAGATGAAAGAAGAGTACATAAAAAACCTATTCCACTTCTTGGTGGATTAGCTATATATATATCATTTATTATAGTTCTATTACTAAAAAAGCAATCATTAACTCATCAAGAGATTGGCATAATACTTGGAGCTACTTTGATTGTAATTGGAGGATTAATAGATGATATTAAGGAAATAAAACCATATCAAAAACTTTTATTTCAAATAGGTTCTGCCATAATACTTATATTATCAGGGGTAATGATATCATATATAACTAATCCTTTTAGTAAAACAGTGCCTTGGTTAAAGTTAAATTGGCTTTCAATACCACTTACTATATTGTGGGTAGTAGGGATTACTAATGCATTTAATTTAATTGATGGTTTAGATGGATTAGCTGCAGGGGTGGCTTTTATATCATCAGCTACTATATTTATAATAGCTATAATAAATCATAGACTAGATGCTGCTACATTAACAATTATATTAAGCGGTGCAATTCTAGGTTTTTTACCATATAATTTTAATCCAGCATCAATATTTATGGGTGATACAGGTTCGCAATTGTTAGGTTTTTTATTAGCTGCAATTTCTATGAAAGGAGCTATAAAATCTGCTACTGCATTTGCCATTGTAGTACCTATTCTTGCTTTAGGACTTCCTATATATGATACTATATTTGCTATGGTAAGAAGAAAAATAAATGGTAAGCCTATAATGAAAGCTGATAGAGGGCATTTGCATCATAGACTTTTAGATATGGGGTTTACTCAAAAACAAGTAGTAGTAATAATGTATTTAATGAGTGCCATTTTAGGAGCAATATCTATAATAGCTATGCAGATAAGTAATCAAAGGTCATATTTTTTGGTTACATCAGTAATTTTAATAATAGTTTTTATAGCGTGGAAATTTGGGCTTTTTCAACATAAAGAATAAAAATGTTGTAGGTATTTCAAGTTTGGAGGCGTATAATATGGAAAAAATTAAAATAATAAGTATTTTTGGTACTAGACCAGAAGCTATAAAGATGGCACCTTTAGTAAAAAAACTACAAGAAAATGAAAACATCCAATCTATAGTGTGTGTTACAGCACAGCATAGAGAAATGCTTGATCAAGTATTAAAGCTTTTTAATATTACACCAAAATATGATTTAAACATAATGAAAACAAAACAAAGTTTAACAGGTATAACAACAAGAGTTTTAGAAGGATTAGAAGAAGTATTTCAAAAAGAAAAACCAGATATGATATTAGTACATGGAGACACTACAACTACTTTTGCAGGTGCTTTAGGTGCATTCTATCAAAAAATAAAAATTGGTCATGTAGAAGCTGGTCTTAGAACATTTGATAAATATTTTCCATATCCTGAAGAAATGAATAGAAAACTTACAGGAACTATGACAGACTTGCATTTTGCTCCAACTAAAGGATCAAAGAAAAATCTTTTAAATGAAGGTATAAATGAGAATGACATATTTGTAACGGGAAATACAGTAATTGATGCAATGAAGTATACTGTTAAGGATAAATACATATTTCAAAATGAAGAATTAAACAATATAGATTATAAAAATAAGAAAGTTATAATGGTAACTGCTCATAGAAGAGAAAACTGGGGACAAGGAATAGAAAATATATGTAAGGCATTAAAAAATATTGTTGAACAAAATAAAGATGTAGAATTAGTATATTTAGTACATTTAAATCCTATTGTTAAAGATGTGGTAAAGAAAAATTTAGGAAATGTAGAAAGAGTACATTTATTACCACCATTAGATACTGAGCAAACTCATAATTTGATGAATAAGTCATTTATGGTAATGACAGATTCAGGTGGATTGCAAGAAGAAGCTCCTCATTTAGGAAAACCTGTATTAGTACTTAGAAATGTAACTGAAAGACCAGAAGCAATAGAGGCTGGAACTGTAAAATTAGTTGGAACTGATATAGATAATATAGTTGATAATGCAAACAATATATTAAATGATTGTGAAATATATAATAAAGTGAGTAAAGCTATAAATCCATACGGTGACGGTAACGCTTGTGAGAGAATAGTAAATGCAATATTACAGTATTTCAACATAACCTCAGAAAAATGTGATGAGTTTGAGAGAAAATAGAAAAAGTTTGTGTATTTTTTAACAAAATCTATTGATAAAAAATATAAATGTGGGTATAATGAAAATATAAGTTGTAAACAAAATTCTACATAATCAATAGATTACTAATGATTGGGAGGTTAGCAAAATGAAAGAAGTAGTTATAGCAAGTGCTGTAAGAACTGCAGTTGGAAAATATGGTGGAAGTTTAACAGGTGTTCCAGTAGTAAAATTAGGATCAACTGTTATAAAAGAAGCTATAAATAGAGCAGGAATAAAACCTGAGGCAATTGATGAAGTAATAATGGGTAATGTTATTCAAGCAGGTCAAGGACAAAGTCCAGGAAGACAAGCAGCTGTAAAGGCCGGTATCCCAATAGAAATTCCTGCTTTCACAATAAATAAAGTTTGTGGTTCAGGTTTAAGAGCAGTAAGTTTAGCAGCTCAAATGATAAAAGCAGGAGATGCTGATGTAGTAGTTGCTGGTGGTATGGAAAACATGTCTGCAGCTCCATATGTATTACCAAATAATAGATGGGGTCAAAGAATGGGCGACGGAAAAGTAGTAGATACTATGATTAAAGATGGTCTTTGGGAATCATTTAACGATTACCATATGGGAATAACTGCTGAAAATATAGCAGAAAAATGGAATTTATCAAGAGAAGAGCAAGATGCATTTGCAGCAGCTTCTCAACAAAAAGCTGAAAAAGCTATAAAAGAAGGAAGATTTAAGGATGAAATAGTTCCAGTAGTTATAAAAACTAGAAAAGGTGAAACTGTATTTGATACAGATGAACACCCAAGATTTGGAACAACTGCTGAATCATTATCAAAATTAAGACCAGCATTCAAAAAAGATGGAACAGTTACAGCAGGAAATGCTTCAGGTATTAATGATGGAGCAGCTGCACTAGTTGTTATGAGTGCTGAAAAAGCAAAAGAATTAGGTGTTAAACCACTTGCTAAAATAGTTTCTTATGGTTCAAAAGGAGTAGATCCAGCTTATATGGGATATGGACCAGTAGGAGCAACTAAAGTAGCTCTTGAAAGATCAGGATTAAAAGTAGAAGATTTAGATCTTATAGAAGCAAATGAAGCATTCGCTTCTCAAAGTTTAGCTGTAGCTAAAGATTTAGGATTTGATATGAGCAAAGTAAATGTAAATGGTGGTGCTATAGCACTTGGACACCCAGTTGGATGCTCAGGAGCTAGAATACTTGTTACATTATTATATGAAATGCAAAAAAGAGATGCTAAAAAAGGTTTAGCAACACTTTGCATAGGCGGTGGAATGGGAACTGCTCTTATAGTTGAAAGAGCTTAATTTTATAAAATAAGTTTTAAATTTTTATGATAGATAGGAGTGTAAATTCAAATTTACACTCCTATTTAAATTTAAGTATTTTTTATTTAACTAATATTTAGTAGTTAATTTGCTAATAATATTCTAAAAGAATAAAAAAGTTGAAAAAAATATTGAATAAAATACATATTGGTAGTTCAATTTTTCAAACAAATTTAATTTTATTTAAAAGGTAGAAATGATTAATTTTAAGGTGAATGTTGAATAAATTAAAAACTTTTAAAAATAAAAATTAATTATTTAAAATTCAATAGAAATATGAAAATTGGATAAACAAATATGAAAATTCAGTATTGATTAACAAATGAAATTTACTGTAAGTTAACATTCAAAAAAGAGGAAACAAAAGATATATAGAGTTACAAAGAAGAACTTTAAAATGTATTGGATTAAATGGCTTTATAACAGTGAATATGCTAATTAAATGCCTATAATCAAGTTTTGTTTATCAAAATTTCAGTAATATAATTTTAAATGTTATTAAAAGACGGAGGAAGTAATCATGCAGGAAACTCTGAAAATGTTAAAGAAGATAATAAGCTTTGATTTGTTGTTTGGAATAACTTTTGCAGTGATAAGTTATTGCTTTTTTAAAAAATATACAATTCCTCTTATTTTAGGAATTGTTGTTGTAATGATTAGTTTCATATTGAGCACTTTTTCTGTTAATTATTCATTAAATAAAAAAAACTATAACTTAATAAGTTCAATTAGTTTTATATTTAGAGTATTTTTAGTATGTACTGTAGCTATTGTGTTAGCAAAAATCAACGTATATTATATAATACCCTATCTTATTGGATATAGTTGTAATTTTTTATCGATAATTATTTACGGCTTGACATTAAAAACTGAAGGGATGTGATTCAATGGTACTAGGTCTTGCAATGCCTTCAATCAATTTATTTGGCATTAGATTAGACATTACCTCTAGTTTGATAACTCAATGGGTAATCATGGTGCTAATTATTTTACTGGCAATCATATTAACTCCTAAATTAACTGAAGTACCGGGTGATAGTCAAAACATTGCAGAAATATTTGTAGAATTTATAAGTAATATGGTAGAGGAAAATATGGGTAAAAAATATGTAGGTTTTATACCATATATAGGAACATTATTTATTTTTATGTTGTGTATGAACTTAGTAGGGTTATTTGGGATTAAACCACCCACAACTGATTATAATGTAGCACTTGGTATGGCATTAATTAGTTTTATTGTTATTCAATCTTATACTATTAAAAAAGTTGGAATCGGTCAGTATTTTACTGGATACGGAAAACCATTTGTGTTTTTACTTCCAATAAATATATTGGAAAGAGTATCATTACCACTTTCACTTAGTCTCAGATTGTTTGGAAATATGTTTGCAGCTACTGTAATAATGGATTTGCTTTATGAGGCATTAAGAGGTATAGGTTTTATAGCACAGATTGGAATACCAATACCATTTCATGCATATTTTGATTTGTTTGATGGAACTCTTCAAATGATTATTTTTGTTATGCTTACTATGATAAATATAAAAATAATATCTGAGCATTAAATTATTATTGTTATTTGTTAGTTATAAATAATTATTAAATATTGTTTGCAATTTTCATAAATTATAAATAAATTTATACAGAAAATGCTAGTTTGCATTATTTGAAAAATTAAAGCTAAAATCTTATTAAGGAGGAATTAATAATGAATCAATCTTTTGTGTTAGGAATGACAGCATTAGGAGCAGGGATTGCTGCTTTAGCATGTATAGGTGGAGGAATTGGTACAGGAAATGCAACAGGAAAAGCTGTTGAAAGTATATCAAGACAACCAGAAGCAAGTGATAAAATAATGAAAGCATTAATAGTTGGTGGAGCATTATCAGAAGCTACTGCTATTTATGGTTTACTTGTTGCATTACTATTAATAATTTTAGGAGTAAAATAATTATAAATTTAGAATGAATATAGGCGAATTGCCATTAGATGATAAGCCGAAAGGAGGCTTTTTATGGAAAATGGTATTACACTATCACAAGTTATTGCAGCTATAATAAACTTTGTAATATTGTTTTTGGTTTTAAAAAGTAAATTTTTTAAGCCTGTTTTAAAGACAATTAATGATAGAAAAGAAAAAATACAAAGTAATATTGCAAAAGCTTTGCAAAGCAAAAAAGAAGCTGAAAAATTAAAAGATGAAAATAAAAAATTATTAATTGAATCTAAAAAACAAGGTAAAGTTATAGTTGAAGATTATAAAGTTAAGGCTGAAAAAATTTATGATGAAATAGTAAAAGAAGCAAATAAAGAAGCTGATTTAATAAGAAAAAGAGCTGAACTAGATGTAACTAGAGAAAAAGAAAAAGCCCAACATGAAATAAAAGAACAAGTCATAGATTTATCAATGGTACTTTCAGAGAAAGTTTTGGAAAATCATATTGATGAAGAAGAACATAGAAGACTTATAAATGATTTTATTGCTAAGGTAGGTATCTAGTTATGTATGAATATTTGGATAAAAGATATGCTTTAGCTCTTTATGAAGTTGCAGAATCAAAAGATAAAGTAGAAGAATACATACAGGACTTAGAAGAAATAGTAGACTTGATAAAAAATAATAAAGATTTCTTACAAGTAATAAAACATCCTGAGATAACTAGTTCCAAGAAAAAGTCAATGTTTATTAACATTTTTAAAGGGAAAATTGATGAGGAACTTTTATCATTTTTACTTATCTTAATAGAAAAGGACAGAATTCTTTATTTACAAGAAAAACTAAATGAAATGAAAAAAATTCATTTAGAAAGAAATAATAAGTTACTTGCAGAGATAAGAACTGTAATTCCACTTATGGATGATGAAAGAAAAACACTTGTTGAAAAGTTAAAGAGAAAATACGACAAGGAAATAATACTTGATGAAATAATAGATAAAAGTATTATTGGTGGAGTATATGTTAGAGTTGGTGACGATGTAATTGATGGTACTATCAAGTCTAAAATGAATGAAATAAAAAAACTTGTCCTTAAGTAAAAAGTGAGGTGAGATCATGAATGTTAAGCCAGAAGAAATAACTTCAATTATAAAAAAAGAAATTGAAAGATATGAAAAAAAGATACAAACTGAAGATTCTGGTACAATTATCCAAATAGGCGATGGTGTAGCCAGAGTTTATGGATTAGATGATTGTATGGAAGGTGAACTTCTAGAGTTTCCAAATTCAGTGTATGCAATGGCATTAAACCTTGAACAAGACAATGTTGGTTGTGTTTTACTTGGTTCCGAAGAAGGAATAAAAGAAGGAGACGTAGTAAAAAGAACAGGCAGAGTTGTCCAAGTTCCAGTAGGAGATGCTTTAGTAGGAAGGGTTGTAAATCCTCTTGGTAAACCAATAGATGGAAAAGGACCTGTAAAAGAAGCTGGTTATAGACCAGTAGAAGTAGCAGCTCCAGGAATAATAGATAGACAATCAGTAAATGAACCGTTGCAAACAGGAATAAAAGCTATAGATTCAATGGTTCCAATAGGAAGAGGACAAAGAGAACTTATAGTAGGAGACAGACAAACAGGAAAGACAGCAATAGTATTAGATACTATCATAAATCAAAAAGGTAAAGATGTAACTTGTATATATGTTGCTGTAGGTCAAAAACAATCTACAGTTGCACATATAGTAAATACATTAAATGAAATGGGTGCAATGGATTATACAATAGTTGTATCTTCTACTGCTTCAGATTCAGCACCACTTCAATATTTAGCACCATTTGCTGGATGTAGTATGGGAGAATATTTCATGCATCAAGGTAAAGATGTGCTAATTATATATGATGATTTATCTAAGCACGCTGTTGCTTATAGAACAATGTCATTACTTCTTCGTAGACCACCAGGAAGAGAAGCTTATCCAGGGGATGTTTTCTATTTACATTCAAGATTATTGGAAAGAGCCGCTAAACTTTCAGATAAATTAGGTGGTGGATCTATTACTGCATTACCAATAATAGAAACTTTAGCAGGAGACGTTTCTGCTTATATTCCAACAAATGTTATATCTATAACAGATGGACAAATATTCCTTGAGTCAGAATTATTCCACTCAGGACAAAAACCAGCTATAAATGCAGGTATTTCAGTTTCAAGAGTTGGTGGTAATGCACAAATAAAAGCTATGAAACAAGTATCAGGTACGTTAAGACTTGAACTTGCACAATATAGAGAATTAGCTGCATTTGCTCAATTTGGTTCTGACCTTGATGAAGAGTCTAGACGAAGACTTGAAAAAGGTAAAAGATTAGTTGAAATATTAAAACAAAATCAATATAAACCAATGTCTGTAGAAAAACAGATTATAATCCTTTTTGCTGGGGTTAATAATCATTTAATGGATGTCCCAGTATTAGAAATTAGAAGATTTGAAACAGAATTCTTAGAATATATGGATACTCACCATAGAGACTTACAAAAAAATATAATAAAAGAATCGAAGTTAACTGATGAAATTAAAAGTGAGTTATCAAAAGCCATTGAGGAATTCAAAAAATCATTTTAAGCAGGAAATTTGTAATTTCCTGCGGGAGGTGAAATATGGCTGGAGCAGGACTTGTTGAAATTAAAAGAAGAATGAGATCTATAACAAATACAAGAAAAATTACAAGAGCTATGAATGTAGTAGCTACGTCTAAATTGAAAAAAAGTAGACGAAATCTAGAAAATAATAATAAATATTATAATTTGCTAGATGGAACGATGAAAAAAGTAATTAGTGTTTGTGAAGATACGAATTTATACAAAGATGGAAATAAAGTTATAGATAAGTTATATATAGTAATTACTTCTGATTCAGGACTTTGTGGCGGGTTTAATGGAGAAGTAATAAATACAGCAGTTAAACAAATAAAAAGGGATAAAAAGGATTTTTCTATTATAGTAGTAGGACAAAAAGGAAGAGCATATTTTAATAAGTTAAATTACGAAACAGTAGCTGAATATGTAGATATTAAAGATATACCTACTACAAAAGAAGCAGCAGTTTTAGCAAATGATGCATTAAAGATGTATGAAGGAAATGAAGTTGGAGAAGTAAATATTATATATTCTCAATTCATATCTACAGTAAGAAGAAAAATGGAAATAAGAAAAATTCTTCCTTTAAATGATGAGTTAAACAATGAGCAAAATTCAAATAACTTTGTAGAATTAGAACCAGATGCTAATTCAATATTAAATGAAAATATTAAAAGTTATTTGACTCAGAGTATTTTAAATTGTATGTTAAATTCTAAGAGTAGTGAGCAAGCAGCTAGAATGGAAGCTATGAGTAATGCTACACAAAATGCAAATGATTTATTGGAAAAACTTAATATTAAATATAATAGAATAAGACAAAGTTCAATAACTCAAGAAATTGCTGAAATAGTAGGAGGAGCAGAAGCTCAGAAATAATTTTTAAATGTTTAGATGGAGGTGACCACATGCCAGGAACTGTAGGTAAGGTTGTGCAAATAATTGGTCCAGTTATAGACATAAAATTTGATTCGGATGATCTTCCTAATATCTATAATGCTATAGAAATAAATACCGGTGAAAAAGTAGTTAAGGCCGAGGTTGAACAACACGTAGGAGACGACATCGTTAGAACTATAGCTATGGAGAGTACAGAAGGATTAAAAAGAGGTATGGATGCAGTTAATACAGGAAAACCAATTTCTGTACCAGTAGGAAAAGAAGTATTAGGAAGATTATTTAATGTATTGGGTAATGCAATAGATGAATGTGGTGAAGTGAAAGCAGATAAATATTATCCAATACATAGACCAGCACCAAGTTTTGAAGAGCAATCAGTTGAACCGGAAATGTTTGAAACAGGCATTAAGGTAATTGATTTACTTGCTCCTTACCAAAAAGGTGGTAAGATAGGATTGTTTGGTGGTGCAGGTGTTGGAAAAACTGTTTTAATACAAGAGCTTATAAATAATATAGCAAGACAGCATGGTGGATTATCAGTGTTTACAGGTGTTGGAGAGAGAACAAGGGAAGATAATGATCTTTATAATGAAATGAAAGATTCAGGTGTTATAGAAAAAACAGCTTTAGTATTTGGCCAAATGAATGAACCACCTGGAGCTAGAATGAGAGTAGCACTTACTGGACTTACTATGTCTGAATATTTTAGAGATCAAGGACAAGATGTATTATTATTTATAGATAATATATTTAGATTTACTCAAGCAGGTTCAGAAGTTTCAGCTCTACTTGGAAGAATACCAAGTGCTGTTGGTTATCAACCTACACTTGCTACAGAAATGGGTGCACTTCAAGAAAGAATAACTTCTACTACACATGGATCTATTACATCTGTTCAGGCCGTATATGTTCCAGCAGATGACTTAACAGACCCAGCACCAGCTACTACTTTTTCTCACTTAGATGCGCAAACAGTTCTTTCAAGATCTATAGTTGAGCTTGGAATATATCCAGCAGTTGATCCTTTAGAATCAACATCTAGAATATTAGATCCTAGAATTGTTGGAGAAGAACATTATGAAGTAGCATTAAAAATTAAGCATTTATTAGAAAGATATAAAGAACTACAAGATATTATAGCTATTCTTGGTGTAGATGAGCTTTCACAAGAGGATAAATTAGTAGTAACAAGAGCGAGAAAAGTTCAAAAATTCTTATCTCAACCATTTACTGTAGCTGAACAATTTACAGGTATGCAAGGAAAGTATGTTCCAATAAAAGAAACAATAAGAGGATTTAAAGAGATTTTAGAAGGTAAACATGATGATATTCCTGAATCTGCTTTCTTATTTGTAGGAACTATTGAGGAAGCTGTAGAAAAAGCTCATAAGATAATGAAAGGTTAAGATAGGAGCGGATTAAATGGAAGATATTCTAAACATTACTATAATAACTCCAGAAAAGGAGTTTTATAGTGGTGAAATTGTGGAATTAAATACAGAATGTGTAGAAGGACATATAGGTATACTTCCAAACCATGTACCTATGATAACTGTTTTAAAACCTACTATTACAGTTATTAAAGACAAAAACGGAAAGAAATTAAGAGCTTTTACATCTAATGGTATGATGGAAGTTGACAGTGATAATAATGTAAAAATAGCTTGTGATGCTTGTGAATGGCCAGATGAAATAGATGTAAACAGGGCACAAGAAGCTAAAAAAAGAGCAGAAGAAAGATTAAATAAAAAAGATAAAGACTTAGATGTAAAAAGAGCAAAAATGGCTCTTCTTAGAGCAATGAGAAGATTAAAAATTAAAGAAATAAATAGTTAATTGTATATATAAAACAAAAACCTTATGTTTTTTTTAGCATAAGGTTTTTTATTTTTTGATATTTTTAATGAAGGAAATGTTATATAAAAGTACGCACGTTTTAACTCGTAAAGATATATATTATTAATATAATTACACTATTTGAAATTTTTGTTGCTAAGGTATTTTAGTTGTTTTTTGAACTTTAATTTTTATACTTCATTTTTACATGATTAACGGATTGGTGGCAAAATATCATTTATGATTATTTAGGTTTAATATATGGGAAAGTTGAATTAATAAATATCCACAGTTCTTTTGAAAATAATGAATAAAGTTTATGTAAATTGTCAATAATTTCAAAAGAAAGGTGGGGGATAAATATGAAAGATAGTAAAAAATCAATTAAAGGAATAGTTTTATTATTAATGATAATAGTTTTAACATTTTCTGAAGTAAATAGTTCTGTGTGTAAAAGCAAAGAATGCGACTTATTTAATGATATATTAGAAAAATGTAATGCTGAGGTAATAGAGTATGGTGTTAGAACCTCATTTGAAACTAGAAAAAATGGTAAAGAGTTTTGTAATTTTTTATTGAATAAATTAGAAATTAAATGCAACATAAAAAAAATAGAAAACAACAAAATATATCGTTTGGAATTTTGTAATAATAAAATTAATGGATACATTCAAAATTTAAAAGAAGATAAAAAAAATATTATAACTATAAACATAATCAAAAAGGACAAAAAAAATAATTTAGATAAAATAAAATGTAAAATCAGTAATGCTATTAATTGTGTAAAGTTAGAAAAAAACAATACGTATTTTACTTACTTAAAATCGAAAATTAACAACAAAAATTTAAAAAGTGTTAAAAATTCAATAAATACGTTATTAAAAAGTAGAAATGTTCAAAATATAAATACAATAAAGATTAATAATGGTTATAGTACAGTGGCTTATACAGGAAAATATGATATCTGTAAGGTTAATAATGATTTTATTGATTTTAACTATGCTGTTTCTGCATATTCATCAGGATCATATTTAATTATTGGCACACCTCAAATAATTATAAACTATTAGAAATGGGGGATAATATGGAAAAGATAATAGTTAATGGAGGAAGAAAATTATGTGGCGAAGTCGAAATAAGTTCTGCTAAAAATTCTATTTTACCAATAATAGCATCTAGTATACTTACTAATGAAAAATGCATTATAGAAAATGCACCTATGCTCGAAGATGTTTTTGTAATTTGTGAGGTTTTAGAAAATTTAAATTCTAAAATTAATATAGATAAGGAAAGTAGAATGATAACTATAGATAATTCTAATTTAAAATTAAATGAACCATCACACAATTTAGTTAGAAAGATGCGAGCATCTTTTCTTACAATGGGTGCTATGGTAGCACGTTTTGGTGAATTTAAGATATCACTTCCTGGAGGATGTAATATAGGATCAAGACCAATAGATTTGCATTTAAAAGGGTTTAAAGCGTTAGGTGTACAAGTTGAAGTGGGATATGGATATGTAGAAGCAAAAGTTTCAAAACTAAAAGGTAATAATATATATTTAGATTTTCCTTCTGTAGGAGCTACGGAAAATATAATGATGGCAGCTGTTATGGCAGAGGGGGAAACTATAATAGAAAATGCAGCTGAAGAACCAGAAATTGTTGACTTGGCAAAGTTTTTAAATAGTATGGGAGCGAAAATAATAGGAGCAGGAACAGATAAACTTAGAATTATAGGAGTTAATAGATTAAATGGAGCTAGACATAGACCTATCTATGACAGAATAGAAGCAGGAACATTTATGGTAGCAGCAGCAATTACTAGAAGCAAATTAAAAGTAATCAATGTAAGTGAAGAACATGTAAAGCCAATAATTGCAAAACTTACAGAAATGAATGTAGGAATTGAAATAGATAAAAATAGTATAATAGTAGATGGTGATAGAGATTTAAAACCAGTGGACATAAAAACAATGCCTTATCCTGGGTTTCCAACGGATATGCAAGCTCAGATGATGGCTTTATTATGTACGGTAAAGGGGACTGGTGTAATAACAGAAACTATATTTGAAAATAGATTTATGCATGCAAGTGAATTAAAAAGAATGGGAGCAAATATAAAGTTAGATGGAAGAAGTGCAATTATTGAAGGCGTTGAACATTTAACAGGAGCTGAAGTTAAAGCTACTGATTTAAGAGCAGGTGCTGCACTTATATTAGCAGGTTTAGGTGCAGATGGATGTACAAAAATAGGAGATATATATCACATTGATAGAGGATATGTAGATATAGAAAAAAAACTTAAAAAGGTAGGAGCTCAAATCGAAAGAATAAGTGAATCTGATATTAAAGTTGTGTAAAATTTATTACACAACTTTAATATTTTTTGTTTACACAAATTTAGCAGGTAAAAACACTCGCTATAGGAAATGATATGTTGCTCCGAAACCTTTCACTTTAAAGATAATTAATAGTTAATAATGAATAGTTAATAATTAACTCAACTTTAGCAGGTGAAAAACAGCCGCTACGGGAAATGATATCTTGCTTAGAAACCTTTCACTTCAGTAACAAGTTCTAAGCTTTACTCATATTGAAAAAAGATTTTTTAATTAATATTCCATAGGAATCAGTAATTAAAAAATAACTTTTTTCAAATTCGTAAAGCTAAGAACTTGTAAACTTTGTTCAAATGTTTCTTACGCAATATATCATTTCCCTTCGCTAGACAGTATTTTTTTACTGCGAAAGTTGAATAATTAATAATTAAGGAAATTTTGTCTTAGGGCAAAATAACTAATATATAATTAAAGATTTTTGCTAAAGCAAAAATCGACCTTTATTATTCATTTTTAATTATTAATTATTAACTCAACTTTCGCAGGAGAAAAAGACCAACTTCTCCTTGATATAACAAGGCAAAGCAGTAATAAAATTGTCTATTATTGAGTCGATAAGCTCCTTAGAAAGAAGAAGTTTTTCAGATAAAACATTTTTTAAAATATCAATAATGATACGCATTACTTCACAAAATTGGATATCTTGAAGTTCATCACAACATTGATAAAAAAATCCACCAATAGTTCGTACATCATTATTTTTACGATTTTCTAAAGCAAGCATGATATATCTAGTAAAAACTATAGACGTATGAGAAACCATGGAATCATAAGAACGTCCTTGAAACTCTTTAACAAGCTTTAAAAAAGATTTATTCATTTTGAAAAAAACTTCTATATCCCAGCGTTTACCGTAAATTCTTATGATTTCATTATCGTCTAAAGATATATCAGTAGAAATCAAAGCAAGCCAGTTTCTTTTTCGATTTCTATCCCTTACAAATACAATTTTTGCTTTTACTTCATTGCCATTTTCATCAGAACCAATACCTACAATTACAGAAGAAAGAATTTTAGCTCTACCGCGTTTCTTTTTTAAACTAGCATAAAGTCCTTTAAGATTTAAAAGCTTACCATTGTAATTGTAGTAAACCCTTGGCATTGCTTTAACCATAGCAATAGTATTAAGTTTAAGTTGTAAAATTTGTATAAGAATTTTGGGATACGTAAACCAGCTATCAAAAAGAACATATGATGCAGGAATTTTATATTTAGCAGCTTGTTTAAGTAAACACATCATAGCTGAAGGTGATTTTAAAATAGCCTCCTTACGGAGTTTAGCACCATTAGTTCTTTTATCAATAGATTCATTTTGAGGGCAAATTCTATTTTTCTCTTTTTCAGAAGAAAGAAGAGTAAATCCAAGAGGCAAAAAAGTATTACCGTCTGACCAACCAAGTGTAAGAAGGCGAAAGCCTTTGACAAATTTTCTTGTAACGTGATCATGAACATTTGCAAGGAGTTCAACAGATTTACTTCTATTTCTACTATACAAAGAATCATCTACTATTAAGACATTTACTCTATCTTTAGATGTAAGCGGAATGATTACATTTCTGATAATTGATGAAGAAAGTATGAGTAAAAATTTTCTCCAATTAAAATTAGGAGAATTAAGGAACCTATAGATGACATCTTTTGAAAAGTTGATATTCTTTTTACTCTCAAAAGTACGAAAAAGATTTTTACCTGTGAAAATAAGAGTAAATATATATTTAAATACTGTAATACAAGAAAAACCTTTTTGCTTTGAAAAATTACATTTTCTAAGAATAGATCCAATTTTGTTATCTTTAAAAAATCTATTTATAGTAAAATTCAGTTGTTTATCTTTGTTATCATTTGGTATAATAGTGTTCATAAGAAACATTCCTTTCTTTGGTGTTATGTTTTTAGCAATTCTATTATACCAAAAGGAATGTTTCTTTGCTTTATGCGTTTATTTTACAGGCTTTCGCCTTATTTTTTATCTGCGAAAGTTGAGTTATTAATTATTAATTGTACTTAACAATGTATGAATATTATTTAAGGTGTAAGAATAAATATAATACAAAAGTTAAGAAATATATTACTAGATGGGGTGGTGTGAATTGAGAAAAAGAATTTACGTTTTGAATTATTTAAAATTTCTATCCTCAATAGTGTTAATTGGTATGTTATGTATAGTTTTATTTTCTATTATTATTGTGGGAGTAAATGATAAAAATAAAATTTCAGGTAAAGAAAATAAAGAAGTTAGTAAGTTTAATGATGATTCTAAAAAAAATATAAGATATAAATATGATGGTAAAGGACCTACTATAAATGTATATATACATAAAAAAGATAAAATAGAAAAAATGTATTTAGAAGATTATGTTAAGGGAGTTGTAGCAGGAGAGATGCCTGCAAATTTTGGTTTAGAAGCATTAAAAGCTCAATCTGTAGCAGTAAGAACTTTTGCTCTAGCTCACATGAGTAAATTCGGGGGTGGAAGGTGTAAAAATGCACATGGAGCAGATATATGTGATACAGTTCATTGTCAAGTTTATATGAGTAAGGATGAACGAATAAAAAAATGGCCATCTAAGGATGCTAAGAAACTTTGGAATAAAATTGAAACATCAGTTAAAAATACATCGGGTCAAATACTTACTTATAATAATGAATTAGTATTAGCACCATACTATTTTGCAACTAGTAGTGGTAAAACAGAAAATTCTGTTGAGGTTTTTTCTAGGGCAGTACCATATTTAAAAAGTGTTTCTAGTCCAGGAGAACAAAATGCACCTAAATTTAAATCTATGAAAAATTATACATATAATGAATTCGTAAATGCAGTAAATAACGTATACCCTAAAGCTAAGATATCTATATCAAATTTGAAAAGTGCAGTAAAGATATTAGAAAGAACAGAAGGAGGAAGTGTAAAAAAAATAAAATTAGGTAATGAATGTACGAGCGGGGTTAATTTTAGAAAATTAATGAATTTAAATTCCTCTAATTTTAATATTGTTTTTTCTTCAAAAGGTGTTGAAATAAATTGTATGGGATATGGGCATGGAGTTGGAATGAGTCAATGGGGAGCTAATGCTATGGCTAAACAAAATAAAAATTATAAGGAGATATTATTGCATTATTATAAAGGAACTAAAATTAAAAATATAGATTGTATGTTTGATTGGAAGTAAAAAGTTTTTAGCTTTTTACTTTTTTTATTTTTTGAGAAAAAATACGTATTTTTTTCTATATACTGGACAAACTAGAAGAAGGAGGTGGAAATATGAATAAAAATAATGGTAAAACATCAGGATTTTTTAGAAAGGAGGGCTTTTATGTAGCTTTATTTGTTTGCTTATGTATTGTTGCAGCGGTAGCAGCTATTTCATCTAGAAATAACAAAATTTCAAAGAAACAATCTTTACAATCAAAATCAAAAGTAGAACAAAAACAAAAGGCAAATAATAAGCCGGACATATCATTGGTAGATAAATCATCTGAAGCTGATAAATCTTATGAAAATGCTTTAGAAGTTAAAAATCATAAAAAAAATACTACAGTAAATATTTCTAAAAAAAATGAAAATGTTTCTAAAGTATCAAAAAATGTAAGTTCAAAGATGATAAAACCAGTAAAAGGAAATGTAGCAAGAGAATATTCAGAAGTGCCAGTTATGTGGAAATCAATAGGAACATCTAGACCTAATTTTGGTATTGATATAAAAACTACTTTAGGTGAAAAAGTAACGGCAGTTAAAAACGGAGTTGTAGTAGAAGTTGGAGATAATAAAGATGGTTTTGGTAAACAGGTAATTATTGATCATAAAAATGGATTAAAATCAGTTTATGCTAATTTAGGTGAAAATATCTATGTAAAAAAAGATCAGAAAGTTAAGCAAGGTGAAAAAATAGGTGAAGTTGGAAATACTACATTGAGATCTTTTAATGAAGATTATGGCGTTAATTTACATTTTGAAATGTTAAAAGATAATAAACATATTAATCCAGCTAAATATATAAAATATTAGTAAAATTATGCATTTAGTGGAATTTTGATGTTCTACTAAATGCATAATAAAAAAAACTATTAATAATATTTTGAAATGACACTATATAAAGTAATTTAACGTTTATGTATTGCATATTTATTAATATATAAGAAATAAGGAGGTTGCTCTCGCTTTGAAAGATTACATTGAGGAAAGAGTACTTGAAGTTGCAAAGTATATTATTGAGTCAAAATCTACTATTCGAAAAACAGCTAAAGTTTTTGGAGTAAGTAAGAGTACTATACACAAAGATATGACAGAGAGATTACCAAAGTTAAATCCTCAAATAGCTGAACAAGCTAAAAATATATTAGAACTTAACAAGGCTGAAAGGCATATAAGAGGTGGAAAAGCTACTAAGATGAAATATAAAGTTATAGGAAGCTAATAATACTAAATTTTATTAAATTCTAAGCATTCCTTATAAATTTTTAAAGGATTTTTATAATTTGTGTAGAATAATTAACGTATTATGTGTAAAATAGTATACAAAAGAGCAGAAGAAGTGGAGTGAAATAAGGAATGTTTTTTAAAATGGGAACAGATATGGGAATAGATTTGGGTACTGCTACAGTACTAGTGTATATTAAAAGTAAAGGGATTGTATTACAAGAACCCTCTGTTGTGGCCATAAACAAAATAAATAATAAAGTTTTAGCAGTAGGAGAAGAAGCAAGACAAATGATAGGAAGAACACCTGGAAATATTGTGGCAATACGTCCTTTAAAAGATGGAGTTATATCAGATTATGATATAACAGAGAAAATGTTAAATCATTTTATCAAGAAAGCTTGTGGACGTAAGAAAATGTCTGCGCCTAGAGTTGTTGTTTGTGTTCCATGTCAAGCTACAGAAGTTGAAAAAAGAGCAGTTAAAGATGCTGCAAGAAATGCAGGTGCTAAAAAAGTGATTTTGGTAGAGGAACCTTTAGCTGCTGCAGTTGGAGCAGGTTTAGATATTTCTAGGGCTAGCGGTAATATGGTTATAGATATTGGTGGTGGAACAACAGATGTAGCGGTTATATCTTTAGATGGAATGGTTGTTAGAGCTTCAATTAAGGTAGCAGGAGACAAATTTGATGAGTCAATAATAAAATATATAAGGAAAAGACATAAATTAATGATAGGTGAAAGAACTGCTGAAAACTTAAAGATGAATATAGGGTGTGCGTATAAAAGAGAAGAAGAAGTATTTATGGAGATAAGAGGAAGAGACTTAGTAACAGGATTGCCTAAAAATATAACAGTTTCTTCTACTGAAATGGAAGAGGCTTTAAATGAAGCAGTAGATGCCATAGCAGAATGTGCACATTCTGTTTTAGAAAGAACTCCCCCAGAATTAGCAGCTGATATAGCAGATAAAGGAATAGTAATGACAGGTGGAGGAGCTCTCTTAAATGGTTTAGATAAATTAATTGAAGAAAGAACTAAAGTTCCAGTATATATTGCTGATGATTCAGTATCCTGTGTAGCATTAGGTACTGGTAAAATGTTAGATTTTTTAGATAAATTGGATCAAGATTAATTTTTGAATATAATAGTTAAAGTTTATATAAATTTTTCACATTAAAGATAATTTCAGAGGTTATAATTATCTACAAGAGTATAATTATAACCTCTGAAATTTTATTTTTCATGAGGTATATCTTCACAATACAAGTAGTAAGCATGAATTATTGAATTTTTTATAACTGAAGCCATTTGCATAATTAAACTAAATCGTATATTTCTACTGGTAAATAGTTCAGTACAATTATTAGTATCTACAATTCCTATTATTGATATAGATCCAACATCAGGTAATGATTTTCCTACGCCTTTTCCAGGATGAATAGGGTAATTTCGAGCTTGGATCTCTCCTATTGAAGAAGTTTCACCTAAGCATGCATCTATACCGATTATATTTGCAGTTGGATGCAAATTTTTAATTTTTTTGAGATTGTTATTTAAATTTAATGCATGTATAGGTTCATCTATGGTGCCATATACAGGTAAGGGAAAATTGCTATTTTTTAAATATGTGCCAACTAATGGACCTAAACAATCCCCTATGCATCTATCTGTTCCTATACATACTATTAAAGAATTTGCATTTACATAGTCTTTTAAAAAGTAAGCTATTTTATAATAAGCCATAGTATTGCTATAATGAACTTTAATTTTGTTCAAAAAAGACACCCCCTTCTTTTTTATTTATATGAAAAATATATATAAAATAGTAGGGGATTAAAAAATTACTTAGAAGTATCTTCGATGTGCCATACATTAACTTGTTTTTCATTTAATAAGCAATTTAATAATCTGTCTTTAATACCCGGAATATCTTTTTCAAGTTTACATGTTAAATTTTTCATATATTCACGTTTCGTATATCCATCAGCAGGACAAGGGTTTTTAACTATAGGAAAATTATATTTATCAGCGAAATTTTTAATTTCTTCCTCGTTTATATAAACCATTGGTCTTATAGAGGTTATATCTATTCTACTGAGATAAGTTTTTGGATTAAAACAATTTATTCTACCTTCGTAAAACATTGACATTAATAATGTTTCTATGGCATCATTTTTATGATGACCCAATGCAACTTTATTACAACCTAATTTTTTAGCATTATCATTTAGTGATCCACGTCTTAATTTAGCACATAATGAACAAGGATTTTTTTCTTTTCTTATATCAAAAACTATTTCCTTGATGTGTGTTTCTATGATGTGATATTCTACATTTATTTCAGAACATAGTTTCTTTAAGTTGGAGTAATTGGAACCATATCCAGGATCTAAAGTTATTGCTATAAGATCAAATTTTTCAGGTGAAAATATTTGATAATTTTTTAATAAATGTAGTAATGCTATACTGTCTTTACCACCAGATAATCCAACACATATTTTATCGCCTTCTTGTATTAATTTGAAATCATTTATACATCTTCTTAATTTACTCAACAATTTTTGCATTTTTAAGCCTCCAATTATAATTATGTATAAGATATATTTTATTATATTGTGCACTTTAAAACAATATTTAAACTTTGTACTTTGCTCAAGTTTTATTTGATATTGTATTTTTAAATATAAATCCAATCTATAATTTGGTTTGAGTTCTTACTTAGTAAATCTGATTATGATATTTTTGTAGAAGAGGGGAGTTTTAGAGTGGCTAGTTATAGAATAAAAATAAATAGGTGACAAATATTTAGCAATGTGCAGAAAAATAGAGAAAATAGAAGTAAATTTCTTATAATGGCACAAAATAAATGTTGAAATATAGTTCAAGTGTGTATATAATAAACTTTGTCGGCGCAAGAATGTGTCTGACAAATAAAAAAGTAATATGCTGGCATGGCTCAATTGGTAGAGCAGCTGACTTGTAATCAGCAGGTTGTAGGTTCAAGTCCTATTGCCAGCTCCATAAGTGGAGGAGTTCCCGAGTGGCCAAAGGGGGCAGACTGTAAATCTGTTGCGATTCGCTTCGATGGTTCGAATCCGTCCTCCTCCACCAATATAAAAACAAAGCAAAATGTGGGCGCATAGCTCAGCTGGGAGAGCATCTGCCTTACAAGCAGGGGGTCACAGGTTCGAGCCCTGTTGTGCCCACCACATATATAATATGTTGACATAGGTTACTTGATAAAGCAGTTTAGTTTGTAACTAGTGTATTAATCAAAGTTATGTTGTCAACTATATAAAATGGAGGAGTTCCCGAGTGGCCAAAGGGGGCAGACTGTAAATCTGTTGCGATTCGCTTCGATGGTTCGAATCCGTCCTCCTCCACCAATATAAAAATAAAGTAAAATGTGGGCGCATAGCTCAGCTGGGAGAGCATCTGCCTTACAAGCAGGGGGTCACAGGTTCGAGCCCTGTTGTGCCCACCACATATACAACATGTTGGCATGGCTCAATTGGTAGAGTAGCTGACTTGTAATCAGCAGGCTGTAGGTTGAATGCCTATTGCTAGCTCCATAATATGGAGGAATTCCCGAGTGGCCAAAGGGGGCAGACTGTAAATCTGTTGCGATTCGCTTCGATGGTTCGAATCCATCTTCCTCCACCAAATAAGGCACTCATTAGAGTGCCTTATTATAATATAAAATTTAATTTGAAAATAATATATATTGACATAAAGTATTTATTATGATAGTATGAAAATGTTATAATATTACATTTGAAAATTTAATAGTACTCTTATCGAGAGAGGTGGAGGGAAAGGGCCCTATGAAACCCGGCAACCAGCGATATGCAATGGTGCCAATTCCTGCAGTTATATATACTGCAAGATGAGAGATGGTATATAACCTCTTCTTGTCGAAGAGGTTTTTTTATTTATAATGAAGGGAGTAGAATTATATGAGAACATTATTTACTTCAGAATCAGTGACAGAAGGTCATCCAGATAAGATATGTGATCAGGTTTCAGATGCAATACTAGATGCCATAATGGAAAAAGATCCTAATGGAAGGGTTGCTTGTGAAACTGCAGTAACAACAGGAATGGTATTAGTAATGGGAGAAATATCAACTCATTGTTATGTTGATATACCCAAAATAGTTAGAAATACTGTAAGAGAAATAGGATACACTAGAGCTAAATATGGATTTGATGCGGATACTTGTTCAGTAATAACGTCAATAGATGAACAATCAGGGGATATAGCAATGGGTGTTGATGAAGCACTTGAATCAAAAGAAGAAGGAATGAATAAGGAAGAAGCAATTGGGGCAGGAGACCAAGGAATGATGTTTGGCTTTGCTACAAATGAAACTAAAGAGTACATGCCACTTTCAATATCTATGGCTCATAAGCTTTCAAGAAGACTTTCAGAAGTTAGAAAAAACGGAGCACTAAAATACTTAAGGCCAGATGGAAAAACTCAAGTAACTGTTGAATATGAAGATGGTAAACCAGTTAGAATAGATGCAATAGTTATTTCAACTCAACATAGTCCAGAAGTTACTCGTGAGCAAATAGAAAGAGATTTAAAAGAACTTGTTATAAAAGAAGTTGTTCCAGCTGAATTATTAGATGAAAATACTAAGTATTACATAAATCCAACTGGAAGATTTGTAGTAGGTGGACCACAAGGTGATTCAGGATTAACAGGAAGAAAAATCATAGTTGATACTTATGGTGGAGCTGGAAGACATGGTGGTGGAGCTTTCTCAGGAAAAGATCCAACAAAAGTTGATAGATCTGCTGCATATGCTTCAAGATGGGTTGCTAAAAACTTAGTAGCTGCTGGTGTTGCTGATAAGTTGGAAATACAGTTAGCCTATGCTATAGGAGTTGCTAGACCTGTATCAATACAAGTAGAAACATTTGGAACAGCAAAAATAGCAAATGATAAAATAGTTGAAATAGTAAATAAAGTTTTTGATTTAAGACCTGCATCAATAATTAAAGAGTTAGACCTAAGAAGACCAATATATAGACAAACAGCTGCATATGGACATTTTGGAAGAACAGATATTGAACTTCCATGGGAAAAACTTGATAAAGTAGAAGAAATAAAAAAACATATTTAAATTTAATTTTTATATTTATACAAAATCCTCATAAGTATTTTATGAGGATTTTTTGTTATGATTCATCGTAACTAGGTTAATATGATATAATAGTGGTAGTTTTAACATAATGATATTTAAATATGTTTAATATAATACGGGAGAGGTTTTATGCCAGAGATACAGGGAGTTGTAGAAGATATAGTTTTTAAAAATGAGGAAAACGGTTATGTTGTTGCTCATATAAAAGAAAATAATAGTAAAGTAACAATAGTAGGATGTATACCTTGTATAATGGAGAGACAGAATTTAAAAATGTCTGGTGAATGGGTAATTCATCCTAAATTTGGTCAACAATTTAAAGTGGAATCCTGTGAAGAAGTTATTCCAACAAGTGCAGAAGGAATAGAAAAATATTTATCATCAGGTATAATTTCAGGAGTTGGAACTGTCACAGCAAAGAAAATAGTTCAAAAATTTGGAGAAAAAACTTTAGATATATTAGATAATGAGATTGAACGTTTAAAGGAAATAGAAGGTATAGGAGAAAAAAAGGTTGATATAATAAAACAATCCTATCATAAAAATAAGGCAATAAGAAATATAATGGTATTTTTACAAAAATATGGAGTGACTCCAAATCAATGTGTAAAAATACATAAAAAATATGGTAAAGATTCTATAAATGTTGTAAAGAATAATCCTTATGTTTTAACAGAAGATATTTGGGGAATTGGTTTTAAAACTGCGGATAAGATAGCAAGAAATTTAGGAATAGATAAAGAATCTCCTTTTAGAATTCAAAGTGGTATAAAATATGTTGTAAATGAATTTTGTGCTCTTGGAAATACATATATGCTATTAGATAAACTATTGAGTGAAGCTAAAAAGATACTTTTAGTAGATAAAGAAATAATAAAAAAAGGGGTATATGATTCTGTACTGGAAGGAAAGGTAAAAGTTGAAGATATTGAAGGAGAAAATTGTGTATTTACTATACCATTTTATTACGCTGAGTTATCAGCTACTAAAAAGATTATAACACTGTCATTAAGTAAATATGATGATATTGATATAGATACAAATAAAGAAATAGAAGAATTTGAACAAGGTAATAAAATAAATTTTTCTCCATCTCAAAAAGAAGCTATAAAAGGAGCTATTACCTCAGGCATAGAGGTAATAACAGGAGGACCAGGAACAGGAAAAACTACTATTATAAATTGTATTACAGAAATATTTCAAAAGGCTGGTATGACAGTTTTTATGGCAGCTCCAACCGGTAGAGCAGCAAAACGAATGGAAGAAGCTACAGGACATGAAGCAAAAACAATTCATAGACTTTTAGAGCTGGGAATTGTAGAATCAGAAGGAATGACATTTTCTAAAGATGAAGAATCTCCTTTAGAATGTGATGTTGTTATAGTAGATGAAGCTTCTATGATTGATATTTTGCTTATGAATAATCTTTTAAAAGCAATAGGTATAGGTACAAGAGTAATAATTGTTGGAGATGTAGATCAACTTCCTTCAGTAGGGCCAGGTAATGTTTTAAGGGATATTATCGAAAGTCAGTGTGTGAAGGTAGTTAGACTTAAAGATATATTTAGACAAGGAAAAGAAAGTATGATAATAGTAAATGCTCATAGAATAAATGAGTGCAAAATGCCTTTATTAAACAAAAAAGGTAAAGACTTTTATTTTATAAAAGAAGAAGATAATAATAAAGTATTGAATACAATTGTACAATTAATAAACGAAAGATTACCTAAATTTAATAATAATTGGAATAGAATGGAACACATACAAATACTATCACCTATGAGAAAAGGAATTTTAGGTGTTGAGAATTTAAATAATGAATTACAAAAAATTTTAAATCATAAAGCAGATTATAAAAAAGAGAAAGAGTTTAGAAGTGTAATTTTTAGAGTAGGAGATAAGGTTATGCAAACCAAGAATAATTATACTCTAAAATGGACTAAAAGTGATTGTAATGAAGAAGGTATAGGTGTATTTAATGGAGATGTTGGATTTATTGAAGATATAAATGAGGAAAATAATACTGTTACAGTATTATTTGATGATAATAGAAAAGTAATTTACGATTCTATATATTTAGATGAATTGATGCATGCTTATGCTATGACCATTCATAAAAGTCAAGGAAGTGAATTTCCAGTTGTAATTATACCTATGTTTATGGGAGCACCTCTTTTAATGAACAAAAATTTATTGTATACAGGTATAACTAGAGCAAAAAAACTAGTTGTATTAGTTGGGTCAGTAAAAGCTATGCATTTTATGATAAGTAATGATAGAAGTTTTGAAAGATATTCTTCACTTCAATGGAGAATAAATAATATATTAGAGGGATAGAATTAGTATTATGGGGTGATGTTATTTGGGTAATAAAAGGGTTGGATTTAAACAGGAACAATATAGAATAATAAAAAATATATTAAATTGGTATGAGGGAAAAGAAAAATATTTAAATATAATATCGCCTCCATATAATTCTTGTGAAATTTTTATTGATATAATACTTAAAAGTGCTGCTATTGGAGAAAAAATTTTATATCTTACAAATGAAAAAAGTTCATGCAGAATTATTGAAAATATTAAGGCAAATACAGACTTTAAGAATTATACATATATAAAGGAAAATAGTTATTATAATAATTCTAATTTGGTTGTATGTAATTTTGAGTGTGTGGAAAAAATAAAAAGTAAATTCAATTTAATTATATATGATGACATAAGCAGTATATCAGAACATGATAGAGTTATGATGAAAGAAATATTAGATACACATTGTTGTGAAAATGGTAAAATAATATTTTATTCTATTGAAAGTGTGGAGAAAGGTTATAAAGAACTGGTTTTTTCTATAAGAAAAAATGAAAAACCTATAATTGAACCTAGATTAATAATAACTAGGATAGATATAAATAAAGATATACCTTATGTTGTATATGAATATTTGAATTGGTCAATAACATTAAATAAGAAGATAATTATATATGTTCCTAATGAGGAAAAAGTAAAAAATGTATATATGTATTTATATAAGTTAAAAAGTAAATTAAGTAGAAATATAGAGTATTTTATAAAAGAAAAATCAAATAAAAAAGTATTAACTAATTTTTTAAAAAGAAAAAGATCTATATTAATTACCAATTATCTTGGAGAAGAAAATTTAAGTTTTAAAGATATAAATATTATGGTATATTTTGCAGATGATAAAATTTTTGATTATAAAAAATTGGTGTTTTTAAGTAATAGAGTTGGTAATTTTAAAGAAATTCACAAGGGTGAAGTTATATTATTAGCAAATGAAGAAACTGATGATATTGCAATGGCTAAAAATATAACGAGAGGATTTAATAAAGAATTATGGGAAATAGGGTTGTTCAGTATTTAAGATATATATTAAGTTGTTTGTTAAATATAATATATTATAATGATGAAAAGTGTGTGATTTGTAACAAAAAAATATACGATGGTGATTTGATTTGTAAAGAATGTTCTTACAAAGTTAAAAGATGTTTACAAGTTAAAAAGATAAGTATTAATAAGACAATTTTAAATATCTATAGTGCAGCATATTATTCTAATATTATAAAAGAAATGATAGCTAGATTAAAATATAAAAGTGATTTCAAATGTGGATATATATTATCAGAATATATGATAGATACAATAAATAATCAAAAAATAAAGTATGATATTTTAACATATATTCCTGTAAGTCGAAAAGTTATGAAAAAAAGGGGATACAACCAAAGTGAATATTTAGCTAGAAAAATTTCTTATAAATATAACAAGCAAGTAATTAAATTATTGAAAAAGGTAAAAGAAACTAAGGATCAAATAGGATTAGATAAAGAAGAGAGATGGAATAATATAATGGGAAGTTTCATAGTTGTAAATGAAAATCATATCAAAAATAAAAGTATTTTAATCATTGATGATGTCGTAACTACAGGTGCTACTGTGTATTGTGCTGCTTTACAACTTTTAAATAATGGAGCAAAAAATGTAACAGTATTAACTGCAGCAAAAAGTAAAATATGATAAAATATTGTTTAAAAGAGATACAAATCTTTGAAAAATATACTTACTTGACTAAAAAACCCCAACAATTATATTTTAACATAAAACTAAATTAATATCATCCTACAAATATAATAGTAATACAAGAATATAACAAGTAAACTAAAATAAAAGCAATATAAATTAACTAAAAATTTAGTCAATTCCAAAAATATCAGTTGTAATATTAATTACGCAGATGTAGAATAATAATATAAAATAAACCTTTATAAGTGTTCAACTAAGAAAGGGGCTGGCGTTATGATAATTAAATTTAAAGGAAAGAATATAGAAGTTACAAATGCATTGAAAAACATGGTAGAAAAAAAATTATCAAGATTGGATAGATATTTTGAACCTAGCGTGCAAGCTCAAGTAACATTTAGTGTTCAAAAGAATAATCAAATTATAGAAATTACCATTCCTTTTAACGGAGTAATTTTAAGAGGTGAAGAATCACACCAAGATATGTATGCTGCTATAGATCTCGTATTAGATAAATTGGAACGACAAATAAGAAAGCAGAAAACTAAGTTAGCAAGAAGAATTCATGAAGGTTCAGTTAGATTTTCTTCTATACCTGATTATGAACCACGAGATGATGAGGAGAAAGAACCTAAAATAGTAAAAACTAAGAAGTTTGCTATAAAGCCAATGTCTGTTGAAGAGGCAGTTTTGCAAATGGAACTTTTAGGACATAATTTTTTCGTATATAAGGATGCAGAAAATTTAGAAGTTAATGTAGTATATAAAAGAAAAGATGGAAATTATGGATTAATAGAACCTGAATTCATGTAAAATATAATTTAATATTAAAGATAAAAAAAGCGGAATAAAAATTTATTCCGCTTTTAATTTTAAAAAATAAAAAAAATTATCAAAGTTATTTAAAACTAAATCAACATCATGTGGAGAATTTAAATAATTCTTATAATCTTCTTCATTTCTTAATAATAAAATTATTTTACATCCCATTCTTTTATATTGTATATAATCATCTCTCAGTGAAGTAGTAATCATAACAGTATGCTTAGGATGAAGATTTAATTCTTTAAATAATACAGAAGAATTGTATGAAGGTGGTAAATCAGGCATAATGATTCTATGTTTATGTTTTAAATTTATTTCTCGTAATTTACAATTTTTAAAGCATTTATTACATTTAACCAGCCTATTATGACATAGGTTTGATGATATGGCTATAGGAACGGTAGTATTATTTATAAAAGTTAATTGTTGTTCATTTATTTCTTTTGTGCATAAAAATATAATATCTGGATCAGTATAATTAATTTTCACATGTGACATGTGAAAATCCTCGAAATCATCCGTATCAGTAATGGGATATACAGAAAAATCTTCCATTAATGATTTGCAATAATTAATTAAAAGATAAGTTGGAGTCATAATGTTACTAATATTACATAAAATGTTTTTAGTATGCAATTTTTTTAAGAGAGTTTGTCTACTCATATTGCATAAATGAGTAAAAAAATATAAATTTTCTAATGAATACTTATCTATGAAATTGTTTAAATCAGAATTTTTAACATCAAGATCTTTTATATTTTCTACATAAAATATAAAATGAGGAGAATTAGGTAACATTTAAAAATCACTCCCAAATTATTATCAACTATACTATAAGTTTAATTATACATAAAATACTTATAATAAACAATAAAGTAAAGAAGAAAACATGAAAAACATTGGATAAATATGAAAATATAAGAACAGGTGGGTTGTTAAAGTTGAATATAAGCATATTAAATGATATAATCTATTAAGTATAGATAGTGATATTTGTAAAAAATTAACTAAAAAATATAAAAGAATGGTGAGGTTAAGATATGGGACTACTAGATAAGATTTTAGGAACATATAGTGAAAGACAACTAAGAAAAATAAAACCTATAGTCGATAAGGTTGTATCATATGATTCAAATATGCAAAAATTAAGTGATGAAGAACTTAGAGCTAAAACAGATGAATTTAAACAAAGGCTTGAAAGTGGAGAAACTGTAGATGATATTTTACCAGAAGCTTTTGCTGTAGTTAGAGAAGCTTCAGTTAGAACTTTAGGATTAAAGCATTTTAGAGAACAAATAATGGGTGGTATAGTTCTTCATCAAGGAAGAATTTCTGAAATGAAAACAGGTGAAGGAAAAACATTAGTTGCTACATTACCAGCATATTTAAATGCTTTAACTGGAAAAGGAGTTCATATAGTAACAGTTAATGATTATCTTGCTAAAAGAGATGCTGAAACTATGGGAGAACTTTACGAATTTTTAGGCCTTACCGTAGGTGTAATAGTTCATGATTTGGATCAAGAAGAAAGAAGAGAAGCATATAATTCTGATATTACATATGGAACTAATAATGAGTTCGGATTTGATTATTTAAGAGATAACATGGTTATTTATAAAGAGGAAAGAGTTCAAAGAGAATTAAATTATTGTATAGTGGACGAAGTTGACTCAATACTTATAGATGAAGCTAGAACTCCTCTTATAATATCTGGAGAAGGGGAAAAATCAACAGATCTTTATAAGATTGCTCAGTTTTTTGTTTCAACATTAACAAAAGGAGAGAAAACTGAAGAGGGAAAAGAAAGTGGAGATTTTGCAATTGATGAAAAGGCTAATTCTGTTATATTAACTCAACAAGGTGTTGAGAAAGCAGAAGAATTTTTTAAATTAGAAAACTATGCTGATCCAGAAAATATGGAAATACAACATCATGTAGGTCAAGCGTTGAAAGCTAATTCTATGATGAAGAAGATAAAGACTACATGGTAAAAGATGGTGAAGTTATAATAGTAGATGAATTTACTGGAAGATTAATGGAAGGTAGAAGATACAGTGATGGACTTCATCAAGCTATAGAAGCTAAGGAAAAAGTAAAAATACAAAAAGAATCTAAAACATTAGCAACTATTACGTTCCAAAATTATTTTAGAATGTATATTAAGTTATCTGGTATGACAGGTACAGCAGCAACAGAGGAAAATGAATTTAGAGAAATTTATGGTCTTGATGTTATTGTAGTTCCTACTCATGAGCCAATAGCAAGAAAGGATATGTCAGATAAAGTTTATAAGACTGCAAAAGGAAAATACAAGGCTATAGTTGAAGAACTGCATGAAACTTATAAAAAAGGTCAGCCAGTGTTAGTTGGTACAGTTAGTATAGAAAAATCTGAACTTTTATCAGATATGTTAAAAAGAAAAGGAGTACCACATCAAGTATTAAATGCAAAATATCATGAAAAAGAAGCTGAAATAGTGTCTCATGCAGGAGAAAAAGGCATGGTAACAATAGCTACTAATATGGCTGGTCGTGGTACGGATATAAAACTAGGTGATAGTGTCGAAGGAATTGGTGGACTAAAAGTAATAGGTACTGAAAGACATGAATCAAGACGTATTGATAATCAGTTAAGAGGTCGTTCAGGTCGTCAAGGTGATGCTGGAATGTCAAGATTTTATGTATCTCTTGAAGATGATTTAATGAGAATATTTGCGTCAGAAAGATTTAAATCAGTAATAGATAAATTAGGACTTGAAGAAGATGAAGCTATAGAAAGCAAAATGGTTACTAATGCTATAGAAAGTGCTCAAAAGAAAGTTGAAGGAAATAACTTCGATGTAAGAAAAACAGTACTTCAATATGATGATGTTATGAATAAGCAAAGAGAAGTTATATATAAACAAAGAGCACAAGTACTTCAGGGAGAAAATTTACAAGAAGATATTCAGCAAATGATTCAAGATGTAATTTATACAGAGGTTGATTCTCATATATCAGGTGTTGAAGAAACTTTTGAAGAAGAGCTTTTGAAATTAATTCAGTATTTAGAAGATATTTATCTTCCAAATGGAATGATCAAAGTTGATGACTTAAAGATTTTATCCAATGAAGAAATGAATGAAAAATTATTAGGTATAGCAAAAGATATTTATAATAAAAGAGAAGAAGAGTTTAGCTCAGAGCAGATGAGAGAAATTGAAAGAGTTATACTTCTAAGAGTTGTTGACACTAAGTGGATGGATCATATTGATAACATGGAACATCTAAAACAAGGTATAGGATTAAGAGCGTATAGACAACAAGATCCAGCACAAGCGTACCAATTTGAAGGTAGCGAAATGTTTGAGGAAATGATAAATAATATTAGAATTGATACTGTTAAGTATTTGTTCCATGTAAGAGTTGAAAGTAGTATAGAAAGAGAAAGAGTTGCTAAGATAACTTCAACAAATCAATCAGAGGAGGATTCTGGTAAGAAACAACCTTATAAAAGAAAAGAAGAAAAGATAGGTAGAAATGATCCTTGTCCATGTGGTTCTGGTAAAAAATATAAAAACTGTTGTGGAAGAGGAGTAGTTTAAGCATTTATGTAAAAAATAAGAGTTAGGAGTCCGTAGGATTTCTAACTCAATTTTAATTAATTTAAAAATGAGAAAGGGGTAGTGAGAGTGATTTTACAATTGGAACAATTTATTGAAAAAGTAAAAGAACTAAAACAAATTACAAAAGAAATGAGGGCTTCACTTTGACCTTGCATCATTGAAAAAGCAAGTTGAAGAATACGAAAATAAAATGCAAGAAGCTAATTTTTGGGATGATATAGATAAAGCACAAGAAATAACCCAAAAGTGCAAAAATCTAAAAGATAAGATAGAAAAATTTGATTCTATAGAAAGTAAATTGGAAGATTTAGAAGTCTTAATACAATTATCAATGGAAGAAGAGGATGAGTCCTCATCTTTAGAAATAAAAGAAGAACTTAAAAATTTAGATGATGACATAAAAAAAATGAAAATTGAAACTTTACTTTGTGGAGACTATGATAGGAATAATGCCATTTTAAATTTGCATGTAGGAGTAGGCGGAAATGATGCTCAAGATTGGACAGAAATGCTTTTTAGAATGTACAAAAGATGGTGTGAAAGAAGAGAATATACAATAGAAATATTAGATTTTATACCAGCAGATGAGGCAGGTATAAAAGGAGTAACATTAAAGGTAATTGGTGAGTATGCATATGGATACTTAAAAGCAGAAAAAGGTATTCATAGGTTAGTTAGAATTTCACCATATAATGCTAATGGAAAGAGACAAACTTCATTTGCATCTGTGGAAGTACTACCTGAATTAAATGAAAGTCAAGATATTGAATTGAAAAGTGATGATTTAAGAATAGATACTTATAGGTCAGGTGGAGCAGGCGGACAACATGTAAACAAAACAGAATCTGCTATTAGAATTACTCACCTTCCAACGGGTATTGTAGTTCAATGCCAAAATGAAAGAAGTCAGCATACAAATAAAGAAACTGCTATGAAGATATTAAAAGCAAAACTTGTTGAATTAAAAGAACGTGAACATAAAGAGAGAATAGAAGATTTAGCAGGAGAGTTAAAGGATAACGGATGGGGAAGTCAAATAAGATCTTATGTTTTTCATCCATATAATTTAGTTAAGGATCATAGGACTGGTGAAGAAACAGGAAATATAAATGTTGTAATGGACGGAGAAATTGATAATTTTATTAATGCATATTTAGCATCACAGGAAATTTGATAGGATAGAAAGTAAAAAATAACTTATGAAAAAAGTATAAAGTATAAAGAAAAAAGTATAAATAAGGAAGATTTTCAAAAGTGAACTTTTGAAAATCTATAATTGTAAATTATCCTTATTGTTTTTTTATCTTTATACTTTATCTTGTTATTTGTTAGTTTTTCTTAAAATTAGTAATGCTATCACACCGGATATAGAAATTATCATTATTATTTTATAATGAATAATAAATGGATTTTTCCCAAAGCAATATTTTACAATTTCTTTTGATGAAACTTTAAAACATCTATTTATAGATGTAGTATCTATAAATTCTGCTTTATCATTTGGAGTATGAATTTTAGATAAATCATTATCACAAAAAGTTACAGCATCTATATTATATTTTCTAAAAGATTTATGATCACTGGAGTCCTGGAATAGATAATTAAAGTATATGTGAGCATTAGTACATGTAGTGGATATAGATCTTAAAAAAGGAGTTTTACTGGTATCATTTTTCCCACCCATTATACATAAAGGAGAAGAAGTGTTTCCACCGACCATATCATAGTTAAATACTTTTGCACCTTTTAAATATTTTTCATGTTTTTTCACAAAATTCTCAGAACCTAAACAACCAAATTCCTCAGCATTAAAAGCAACGAATATTATGTCACGTTTAGGTTTGCCAAAAGATTTAAGATATTTAGCCATTTCAATAATAAAAGAAGTTCCAGAAGCATTATCTAAAGCGCCATTATAAATATTTCCACATAAGTCACAGCCAACATGATCAAAATGTGCGGATACTATTACAGGGGGTAAATTAGAATTTGTACCCTCTATTTTACCTAGAACATTATTTACAGAAGTCTGTTTTACTTCAAAAGGAATATAGCAGCTTATAGAATAACCACTTTTAGTATATTGTTGCAATTTATTAAATGTATTTTGAGTTATCATAATACCCATACTTGTTGGATAGTTAGCTATAAATGAACTTCTAAAATTTATTTTGTTGTTTTCTGGAACATAAAATAAAAAAACGTCTTTTCCATCATTAATTTTAAGAAAGTTGTTGGATGCAAATTGAGAGTTTGTTTTGTTGAAGAAGATAGAATTTTTTTTAAAATTTATCATATCTTCTCTAAAATCTTTACCATATTTAAAATTGTGTATTAGTTTATTATTTTTATCTAATACATTGAGATATGGAGAATTATTAGTTATTCTTTTTGGATACTTAATAGTGAAAGTTTCAAAATAATTGTTTTCTACAGGTAAAAGACCAATTTCTTTAAATTGATTTTTTACATATGTTGCTGCTAGTTTATTTTCTAGTGTACCAGGTAATCTTCCCTTAAACCTATTTGAAGCAATATAATCAATGTTTTCTTTTACGTTTTTTGTATTAAAAGGAGATATACATACATAATTTTTAAAGCTAAATATGAACGATATTGATAGAATAATTGTTAAAATATTAAATATTAATTTTCCCCTTTTTTTCATGTTTAACTCCTTTAAATTAATATCTTTATTATGAATATGAAATTACATAAATATTTATGATAATGATATAGAAGTTAAATACTGGATTTTTATAAATTATTGTTGTAAAATAAATAACAGTTTAGTAAATATTGATTAATAACACTAAAGCTGTTATATAAAACTTATGTTTTGGAGGAAATTATGGAAAGTATAAAGAGTAAATTAGTTAAAGAATTTAGTATAAGTATTAAACAGGCAGAAAATGTTATAGAACTTTTGGAACAAGGTAACACAGTTCCATTTATAGCTAGATATAGAAAAGAAAGAACAGGTGGATTAAGTGATGAAGTTTTAAGAAATTTTAATGAGAGACTTGTATATTTAAAAAACTTAGAAGAAAGAAAAGAAACAATTATAAAAAGTATAGAAGAACAAGGAAAACTTACAGAAGAATTAAAAGTTAAAATATTAAAAGGTGAAACTCTTACAGAAATTGAAGATTTGTATAGACCTTATAAGCCTAAGAAAAGGACTAGAGCAATTATAGCAGCAGAGAAAGGGTTGAAGCCGCTTGCTGATGCTATTTTTAGTGGTGAATTTCAAGGCAGTATTAAAGAATATGCTGAAAAATTCTTAAGTGAAGAAAAAGAAGTTAATACAATAGATGAAGCATTACAAGGCGCTATGGATATTATAAGTGAGATAATATCAGATGAAGCAGATTATAGAAAATGGATAAGACAAATTGTTAAAAAAGAGGGAATTGTTCAAACAAAAGGGGATAGTAAAGAATCTACTACTTATGAAATGTACTATGATTATAGTGAACCTGTAAAAAAAATACCACCGCATAGAATACTTGCTATAAATAGAGGTGAAAAAGAAAAAATTTTATCTGTTAAAATAACAGTTAATAATGAAAAAATTATTAATTATTTAAATAGAAAATGTTTAAAAGATAATGAAGAAACAGATAAATATGTAATAGATAGTGTAAAAGATTCATTAAAGAGACTTATATATCCTTCTATAGAAAGGGAAATAAGAGCGGAATTAACAGAGAAAGGTGAACAATCTGCAATAAATATATTTAAGGCTAATTTAAAAGCACTTCTTATGCAGCCACCAATAAAAGGTAAGGTTATGCTTGGATATGACCCTGGTTTTAGAACTGGATGTAAAATAGCTGTTCTGGATGATACAGGAAAGCTTTTAGAAACAGCTACAGTTTATGCAACAGCACCACAAAATGATATAGAAGGATCAATAAAAATTCTTAAAGATTTAGTATACAAATATAATGTTGATGTAATATCTTTAGGAAATGGAACAGCAAGTCGTGAATCAGAACAAGTTATAGCAAGACTTATAAAAGAAGTAAAAGAAGAGAAGGCAAAAGAGTTATATTATGTTATTGTATCAGAAGCCGGAGCATCTGTATATTCTGCATCTAAGCTTGCTACAAAAGAATATCCAGATATTAATGTATCCTTAAGAGGGGCTATTTCTATAGCAAGAAGACTTCAAGATCCTCTTGCAGAGCTTGTAAAAATAGATCCTAAATCAATAGGGGTAGGACAATATCAACATGATGTAACAGCTAAAAAATTAGATGAATCATTAAAAGGAGTAGTTGAAGATTGTGTTAATACAGTAGGTGTAGATTTGAATATTGCTACGCCATCACTTCTTTCATATGTATCAGGAGTGACAAGTTCTATTGCTAAAAATATTGTAGATTATAGAGAGCAAAATGGTAAGTTTAAAAGTAGAAAAGAATTATTAAAAGTAAAGAGACTTGGACCAAAAGCTTTTGAACAATGTGCTGGATTTTTAAGGGTTATGGAGAGTAATCAATTACTGGACAATACGTCTGTACATCCAGAATCATATAATGTAGCTAAAAATTTACTAAAAAAACTTGGATATGTATCAAAAGATTTAAAAAGTTCAGATTTAAAGGGTATTGAAAGTAAATTAGAAAGTATAGATATAAATGTACTTGCAGAAGAATTGCAAGTAGGAATTCCTACTCTTGAGGATATAATGAAAGAACTTAAAAAGCCTGGTAGAGACCCAAGAGAGGAACTACCAAAACCAATTTTAAAAACAGGCGTTATGGATATTAAGGATTTAAAGCCTGAAATGATTCTTTCAGGGACAGTAAGAAATGTTTCAGATTTTGGTGCATTTGTAGATATAGGAGTTCATCAAGATGGATTAGTTCATATAAGTGAAATGTCAGATAGATTTGTAAAACATCCATTAGATATAGTTAAGGTAGGAGATATAGTTAAGGTAAAAGTTTTGAGCGTAGATCAAAAGAGAAAAAGAGTAGCACTTTCTATGAAGATATAGTTTTTAGCTTCAGATGGAGTTGAACCCATCTGAAGCTTTAAATTTAAGTCTTTAAGTAGTATATCTTTTCTAGTTATTAAACCACAATGAGTTTTACGGAATGACAACTAGATTATTAAAGACAGATAGGAAATAAAGATTTGTAAAGAAATAAGAGTTTATAAATATTATAATAAACTTTTTATATCTTCTGTTGGATGATTTGGGTAATCCAATACTTTGCCTTCCCAAGTCCTTATTTTAATTGAATCTTTTCCATGTGAAATCAAATATTGTGGAAGAATAGGAGTTTTTCCTAGTCCACCAGGTGCATTTATTATATAAGTAGGTATTGCAAGCCCAGAAGTATAACCTCTTAAGTATTCCATTATTTCTATACCATCATCTACAGAGGTATTAAAATGTGTTGTCCCAATAACATGTTTTGCATGGAATATATAATATGGTCTAACCCTACATTTTAATAGTTCTTGATTTAAAAGTCTCATAACATATTTATCATTATTTATACCATTAAGAAGTACACATTGATTTCCTAAAGGTATTCCTGCATTAGCTAATTTTTCACAAGCAGCTTTCGATTCTTCAGTTATTTCTAAAGGATGATTAAAATGTGTATTTATATATATTGGGTGGTATTTCTTTAATATATTCACAAGATCGTCTGTAATTCTTTGTGGCATAGTAACTAATGTTCTAGTACCTAATCTTACATAGTCAACGTGAGAGATTGAATGAAGCTCTCCTAAAAGCCAATCAAGCATATCATTAGATAGTGTAAATGCATCACCACCAGTTATTAAAACATCTCGTATTTCTGGAGAGTTTTTTATATAGTCTATAGATTCTTGAAGAACAGCTTTAGATGTATGACTATCACATTGGCCTATGTTTCTTCTTCTTTGACAATGTCTACAGTACATAGCACATTCGTTTGTTACATTAATAATAAGTCTGTCAGGATAACGTCTAGTTATTGAGCCCGCTGGATTTGTGAACTCTTCAGCCATTGGATCCGCATTGCCTTGCTCGTCTAAAAGCTCTAATTTTGTAGGAACAGATTGGAGTTTTACAGGATTAAATTTGTCATCGTCAATTAAAGAGGCATAATAAGGTGAAATAGACCATCTATAATTTTGTCCTACTTCTTTTACAGCATTTAGTTCATCATCATTTAATTTTACTATTTTTGATAGTGTTTCAACGTCAGAAATTCTATTTTTTAGTTGCCATTTCCAATTTTTCCAATCCTCATTTGTTGCATTAAACAATTTTAAGATTAGTTGTTTTTTTGAATTGATTTTTTCTTTTTGATTTTCAGACATTCCTCTTGGGATAGTATCTTTAATCTTTGTATAGTCTTCGATTCTTGATTTTAGTGTTTCAGCTCTTTCTAAAGAAATTTCTCTACTAGTTTGTTTCATAGAACATCTCCTCTCTAGTTTTTTAATTTAAAAAATTTGAAATATTTTTTAAACTAATAATAATATTTTACATTAAAATATTATTAAATTCAAACTTATAATTATTTCCAATAAGGATAGGCTCTAAAAACCAAAAATTAATTACATAAGTAAAAAATTATATTATAAACACATATATTATATAGTGTGATTTAAAATTAATAAAATATTCTTGATTTTTAAAGTTAAAAGACATATAATGAAATTATAATAAAATACTTAATCTTCGGGGCGGGGTGAAAATCCCCACCGGCGGTAAGAGCCCGCGAGCCATTTGGTTGATTCGGTGAAATTCCGAAGCCGACAGTTAAAGTCTGGATGGAAGAAGTTAAGAGAGTTAAATGAGTTTTTTGAGCCCTGACATTATGTCAGGGCTTTTTGAATCCTCTCTATACCCCGAAATAATATAGGAGGGTTTTCATGAAAAAGTCTAAGTTAAACAAACAAATCAAAATATCACTTTTAGCTGTTATAGCTTTTTTACTAATGTTTATAGAAGTACCAATACCTATATTTCCTGATTTTTTAAAGATTGATATAAGTGATTTACCGGCATTACTTGGTGCATTTACATTTGGACCTATAGCAGGAGTAGTTGTTGAATTTTTTAAGAATTTACTTCATGGAATATTTGTTGGCAAAACAGCATTTATTGGTGAGTTATCAAATTTTATAGGGGGTTCAGTATTAGTAATTATAGCAGGAAGTATATATAAATTTAAAAAGGATAAAAAAGGAGCAATAATAGCTTTAATTAGTGGTAGTATAGTAATGAGTTTAGTTGCAGGAATATTAAATTATTATATATATTTACCATTGTATGAAAAAGTATTAGGATTTCCTATAAATGCGATAATAGGAATGGGTTCAAAGGTTAATCCTAAAGTAGTAGATTTAAAAACTCTTATAGTATGGTCAATAATACCTTTTAATTTGTTAAAAGGATTTGTGGTATGTATAGTAACTAGAGTTGTATATAAGAGTCTTTCTCCAATACTTCACAAAGAAGAAGTAAAAGTTGTTGAAGAAAAAAAGTCATTAAATTATAAATAAATATTAAATAAAATTAGCTGCTGCAATATGTGATTTATTGCAGCAGCTTTCTAAATTTATATATCTCTATTCCACATTATGATAGCATCTTCTCTGTTGTTTGCATAATAAAATTTTCTAATGCCTTCTTTAATAAATCCATATTTTTCATAAAGTTTTTGAGCGTTTAAATTTGATTCCCTTACTTCTAAAGTTATTCCATAAACGCTGTTTTTTTTGCAAATACCAAATATACCATCCATTAGTAAATTGCCAATTCCCATACTTCTATATTCAGGGTGAACAGCTATACTTATAATATGAGCTTCTCCTACTATAATCCATATTCCAGCATAACCAACTACCATATTGTCTTTTATTGCAATAATGTAATATGCAAAATTATTTTGTAACTCTTTTATAAAAGAATTTTTTCCCCAAGGTACAGGGAAACTTAAAGAATTTATGTTTAAAACGTCATCAATATACTTATCTTCTAATGGTTTAATTAAAATATTATTCATTTTTATTCCTTCTTCTTTTTTTCATATTCTCTTTCAGCTTGAGATTTCCTTAAATAAATAGGACTGCAAGTATATAAATTATCATATTTGCCTTCTTTTAATAAATCTAAGCCTAAGTTTCCTAAAGATGATGCTTTTGTAATATTTAGATGAGTAGGAGCAAAACTAACAGTTTTTAAGCTTTCTGTAAGTTTTGCTTTAAATTTATATGTAGCATCACCAATAAAGGTAACACATTGCTCCTTATCTTTTAACAAGGATATTAATTCATCAATATGAATTGCCATATAATCACTAATTCTTTCTAGTTTATCATTTTTAAATATGAATAGTGCAGTATAAACATTATCTCTTAAAGCATCTAATATAGGACATATTATACCACTAGTATATGCTAAATTATTTGCAAGTGCGTCTAAACTTGAAATATTAATAACAGGTTTATTAGTACCTTGAGATAAGCCTTTAATTGTAGCCATGCCAATTCTTAAGCCAGTAAAAGAACCAGGTCCCTTAGAACATACAAAACCATCGATAGAATGTATATCTAATCCTGTATTTTTTAAAAGTTCATCTATTATTGGCATAAGAATTACTGAATGTTGTTTTTTATAATTAAAAGATATTTCACCTAATAATTTGTCATCATCTAAAATAGCACAACTAGCACATTGAGTTGCTGAATCAATACTTAAAATTTTCATACTTCTATCTCCTTTACATAATCATATCTGCTGCCATAATAATCAATATTTATTTTTCTATATGTTTCACCTAATTCAAGCACTTTACTAATTTCTATTGTTATATGTTCTTTTGGAATAAGATCAGTTATATAATTTGCCCATTCAATTACACTAACAGCATTACTAAATATATATTCATCAAAGCCAATAGCTTCAATTTCATCTGGGTCATTAACCCTATATACATCAAAATGATAGAAATTTAATCTACCTTCATATTCATTTACAATATTAAAAGTAGGGCTAGTTATATGATCGTCTATATCTAATCCCTTTGCAATTCCTTTGGTTATATGAGTTTTGCCTGTACCTAAGTCACCAATTAAGCATATTACATCGCCAGGATTAGCTAATTTACCAATTTGTTTACCAATACAAAAGGTTTTATCTACATTATTTACTATAAATTTCATAAAATCCACTCCTAAAATGTGAATAATTTTTACTATAAATATTCTATACCAAAAAACAGTAAAATAAAAGGTAATCTTAAAATTAAAGATTACCCATTTTTAATGTATTTTTTAGAGAATTAACAGCCATACCGCTAATTTCGCCTTCCATTACCATGTTTTCTATTATGTCAAAAGCTTTTTTATTATCTAGTCCTTTTCTGTAAGGCCTGTCTTCAGTTAGTGCTTGATATATGTCACATACAGCTAGTATTTTTGATTCTTCACAAAGATCTTCATTGGTTAATCCTCGAGGATAGCCTTTACCATTTAATTTTTCATGATGATTGGATGCCCATTTTTTTATATTATCTATATTTTTTATTCTACCTAAAATTATATTTGTGTAATATGAATGAGATTTTATAATTGCAAATTCTTCATTAGTAAGAGCTCCATTCTTATCTAATATATCAGATGGTATAGCTAATTTACCTATATCATGTAGAAGCCCTGCAATTTTCATTTCCATACATTTTTCTTCAGAATAACCTAAGTACTTGGAAACTTTATATGCTAAGTGTGATATTTCTTTAGAATGTTTTGCTGTAAACTTACTTTTGTTATCAATTACTTTTGAAAAAATGTAGGCTATATTTTCAAATTCATCTAAATTCAAATATATTTGTAAATTTGGAGATGTATCATCCAAAATAAAATCTATGTAAGATACGTTTTCTATATTAAACCAAAAAATATCTTTAGAACAAATTTCTAAAAATGCATTAATTATTTCCTCGGAAAAAATCACATTTGCTTTTGATTTTATCCAATTAATAATAGATTGCTTTTGTACATATGAGGAATAATTCTCATCATAAAGAACTTCTATTAAATCTGATATTCTAATTATTTGACTTTCTATAGGAATAGAAGAATTTTTTAATTCCATTGGTCCACTTCCATCATAGTTTTCATGATGATATAAAATTATATTTGATATATTGTTTAATTTAGGAAAAGCTTCAACAATGGACGAACCAATTAAACAATGTTGTTTTATATAAGAAGAATTATGACTTCTTTTTAAACTATCTATTGCTCCTATATCATGAAGTAGGCTAGAAACATATAATTGTTTAATTGAATTATTGTTTAGATTTAATTGTTTAGCAATTTCTAAACCAATATATGTAGTACGTTTTGAATGATGCATAAAGGTATGTTGAGAATAATCAATATTTGTTATATCTTCTATTATCTTTGTATTTTCAACAGAGCCGATTTCAGCTAAGTCTAGGGCTATAGCAATAGCTCTTATAATTTCTTCTAAACTAATTTTTTTCATCTATAATATCTCTCCTTTTAAGGAAACGATGAGGGAACAAATTCTTAACTATATGTACATTATACAATAATTTGTTGCGTAAAACACTTATATTTTGTAAAATATATATAAAATTGTTTATATTGTTCATGGTATAAAAATAGAGGTGTATTTTATGAAGAAAACTATATTAATTTTATTAGCGATTTGTATGTTATCATTAATTGGATGTAAGCATAAAAATGTGAGTTCAAATAAGCCAAAGGTAAGTAATAGTAAACAAAATGATTTTAAAGAAGATAAGGAGTCTAAATTAAACATATTAGTAAGCAATAAATTTTTATATTATTGTGTTAAAGATATAGATGGTGGAAAACATAATGTAGATTATTTATTTGAAGAAAAGAATAATGATATTATTATTAAGTATTATTATGACATAGATTATATTCCAGATTTATATATATATGATGAGTTTAATTTTCAAAAATCTTCAAATAAATATATAAATAAAATACAGAACAATAAAGTAGGTATTATAAATAGCTCAAGAGGTATAAATTTAATTTCTTATTATAAAAATATAACTAAATATGGTGAAGAAAAGAAAACTTGTTATTGGAATAATATAGATAACTATAAAATAATACTATTAAATGTGAAGAATGCTATAGTAGAAAGAGATCCTATAAATAGAGACTATTATGAAAAAAAATTTGATAATACTTTAAAAAAAATTAGAGAGTATGAAAAAGTTTTTAAAGATAAATTTAAATTATTGAAGGGTTATACATTTATAATACAAGGAAATTCTTTAGAATATTTTATGGCATATAGTGGTTTAAAATCGTTTATAATAAGTGTAGATGATACAAATAGTAAAGATAAAATAAATAATGAATCTAATAAAAAAGAAATTTTAAAACAACAAGATAATATATTAAATATAGTTAAGAATGAATGTGAAGATAAAGAAAAAATAATATTTATTTATTATGATGATAAATTTAAAAAAGATAACCAATCAGTAATAGATGAATATAATATAAAGTGTGTCAAGATAAATAAGATAAATTGGCAAGATAAATATGAACAAAACTTAAAATATGAAAAAAGTTTATTAGAAAATGTTGTGAAAAATTGTAATTAAATGAACCTTAATATATAATTAGTTTATATAATAATGATGGGGGTGTGTATTTAATGTTTGTTAATAACTTAATGTTACCAAAAGAAAGATTAATCACTGTTACTCCTAGGGACACTGTTAGTAAGGCACTAGAACTTATAGAAAGTAATGGATTTTTATCTATACCAGTAGGAGATGGGGATAAGTTTTACGGAAGTATATCAAAAGAAATGATATATACTTTTTATTATGAAAAGTGTTTAGACAAAAAATGTTTATTAACAGATTTTATTGTTAAAGATGTAATGAGAACAGGAGTTCCAACTATTCATCCTTTTGAACAAATAGAAGAAGCGGCACATTTTTTAGAAACAAAGAATATAGCATTTGTAGCTGTTACAGATGAACATGATTGTTTTAAGGGCATAGTAACTCACCATGCTATTTTTCATCAATTTACAGAACTATTTGGATTAAATAAAGGAAAACGATTAGCAGTAATAGCATATGATATTCCAGGTCAAATTTCTAAATTATCAAAAATAATTACAGAAAATAATGGAGATATATTGAGTTTTGTTGTAGTTGATCCAAAGAGTGTAACAGAAGTTAAAGAAATAGTTGTAAGAGTATCAGCTAAAGATGAAATATTTAAGCAAATAGAAAAGAAGGTTAAACAAAGCGGTTTTAAGGTTCAATAATGGTTTGAATTAATGAGGAATGAAAATCATTGGTTTTTATTCCTTTTAATTTTGCAAAAAGTATTGATAAGAGTAAGTATATATGTTATAATAACTAACGTGATTTAGGGGTATGGCTCAATTGGTAGAGTAGTGGTCTCCAAAACCATTGGTTGTGGGTTCGAGTCCTACTGCCCCTGCCATTTATCAAAATTTAATAAACATAAATACAATAATTTAGGGGTATGGCTCAATTGGTAGAGTAGTGGTCTCCAAAACCATTGGTTGTGGGTTCAAGTCCTACTGCCCCTGCCAAATTTGGAATATGATTTACATGCTAGAGGTCTTCAGTGTCTATTACATTGAATTCGTCTAGCATTTTTGTTTTGTGATAAAATGTTCTTCTATTTTTTAGTGATTAATGAAAGAAGGTATAATATGAAGAAAAAGATATTGAGTATTTTCTTATTAATTTTTACTATATTAAATTTAACATCAATAAAAGTATTTTCAGATGAATTTTATAAAAATACAAACACTAAAGATAAGAAAATGGTGGAAGCAAAAGTAACAGAAATTAAGTCTAATAGTAGAATGCTTGTAAAAATAACAAATGGAGATCATAAAGGAGAAATAGTTGAAACTAATAATACAGTAGCAGATAATGCATCAAATGATAGTGTAAGCGTTCAGCTTAGAGCACAAAAAGGAAGTAGAATACTTTTATATATAGAAGAGGACTCTAATGGCAAAATTGTTTATACACTTACTCAAGGATTTATAAAGTATAAATATATATTTTGGGTTGTAGGATTGTTTTGTTTATTATTAATATTAATTGGTGGAAAAAAAGGGGCTAAATCATTATTAACGTTAATAATTACAGGTCTTTTAATAATAAAAGTATTAGTACCATTAGAAATGAAAGGGATAAACCCAATTATTCCAACCATTATAATTTGTATATTAATACTTTTGATTAGTTATGCAATTATTAGTGGTTTAAATAGAAAAACTTATGCAGCTATGTGGGGGACTTCTATAGGAATATTAATATCAGGAACTTTAGCTATTATAATTGGAAATGCAGCTAAATTAAAAGGGGTAGATGAAAGTACTTTATCGTCTCTTATTTATATTTGTAAAGAAAGATTTAATTTTGTTGGTTTTTTATTTTCTGGAATATTACTAAGTTCTTTAGGAGCAGTTATGGATGTTGGAATATCTATATCTTCGTCTATGTGTGAAGTAGAGGAAAATAATCCAGAAATAAGCAATAAGGATTTATTAAAATCTGGAATGAATGTAGGAAGAGATATAATGGGAACAATGTCTAATACTTTGATTTTAGCATATGCAGGTGAGGCATTAGCAGTATTAATGATAGCTATGTCATATAATATGAGTTTCATAGAAACTCTTAATCAGGATTTAATAGCATCTGAAATATTAAAGGCAGTGTCAGGAAGTATTGGAATAATCTTAACAATACCAATAACAGCAGTATTAGTTATAGTGTTTAGGGAAAAGGAAAAGCGTGATAATAAAATAGAAAAGCAACTCTATGATTAGAAAAATTTTACTTTTTAATATGATACTGTTTTAATAATCTACATAAACTGATAAAATATATATTGAAAGCTTGATTTTTCACTTCTAATTGGAGGGTTAATGTATGAACTTTTATGATGTAATTGTAATAGGTGGAGGACCCGCGGGATTGGCTGCAGCTGTTTCTGCAAAAGAAGCAGGTGCTAAAAAAATAATAATATTAGAAAGAGAAAATAGATTAGGTGGAATGCTGAATGAGTATATTCATAATGGATTTGGATACAAAACTTTTGGAGAGAAAGTTACAGGACCTGAATATGCTCAAAAATTCATAGATAAAGTTAAAAATCTTAAAATACAATATAAAATAAATACTACAGTTTTGAAATTAACGGATAACAAAAATATATTAGCTGTTAATGAAGAAGAGGGAATAATAAATTTACAATCAAAAGCTGTAATATTAGCTATGGGTTCTAGAGAACACCCTAGAGGTACTATAAGTATACCACGAACAAAGTGTTCAGGTATATATACTTCAGGTACAGCACATAAATTTATAAATATAGAAGGTTTTTTACCCGGTAAAAAAGTAGTGATTTATGGTGCTAATAATTTAGGACTTTTGACAGCTAGAAGACTTAGAATAGAAGGAGCAAATGTTAAAGCTGTAGTGGAAAAAAACAAACAACCCAAAGCTTTGAAAAATTTTGTCAATGATTGTTTAAAGGATTTTGATATACCTCTTAAATTAGGATATTCAATAGTTGACATTAAAGGAAAAGAAAGAGTTGAAGGATTAACTATAGCGAAAGTTAATGAAGATAAAAAGCCAATAAGAGAAACCATAGAAAAAATAGATTGTGATACATTACTTTTGTCAGTAAGTTTGTCACCTGAAATTGAAATTTTAAATAATACTAATATAAAGGTAAGCGGTAGCTCCAATGGTACAAAAATAGATAAAAATATGAGTACTAATGTTAAAGGAATATTTGCTTGTGGAAATGTAGTAGATATTCATAATTATGTTGATGATGTTACATTGCAGGGGATTAGTGCTGGAGAAAACGCAGTGAAATTTATAAATACATATAATTCTATAGTATGAAATAAAAAACTATGATAAATGCTATGCTTATGTAAAATAAATTATTACTTAATAGTGAAAATTTGAGAGCTGAGAAATATAGTATATTAATTTTAAACTCTCAAATTTTTACTATGTCACTATTAGAATTATATTAAAATAATTTTTTGAAACAAGTTTTACAAATCTTTGAAGTACCTTTATTAACAGAAAGAGATTCACCATTCTTTATAGGTTTTCCACAGATTTCACACAAAGGTGAATCTGAAATATCACTGGTTTTGCTAGGTTTATTTATTTTTTTTGTAGGGTATTTTTTATTAGGTGGAGGTGAGTACTCTATTGGTTTGTTTGAAATTGAATTTTCTATTATATTATAATTTATAGAGTATTTACTTTCACATAACAATTCAAGTTCAAAACGAGGATTTTCTTTATCATAATTTTCTTCAATTATTAGTCTTCGTACTTGAGCATCATTTATAATTAGTCCACTTTTTTCAATACCATCAAAAATGCTTTTAGTTATATTAGTAGTATCAGGATGCCTTTTGCTGCTTTTATAGTATACTTTTAGGATTGCTATTAAAGATTCAGTAAGTATGGTATTAGGATTCTGTATTCTTGCCTCATAGGCAATTTGTTCTTCATACAAGGCATATCTATCATGATATTTTCCAGAATTATAAGGAAGTATAGCTCTTCCATGTATATTGGAAAGTTTAAAATTAGATTTTGTAATGGGTGAACCTTTAACTATAACTTTTGCATAAGTATTTTCCATTTTGATGCTCCTTCTGTAAATATTTATATAGTTAATTATATCATAACATTACAAAAAAATTTATTCTATATTAATAGCTGCGCTAATACTTAAATATCCTATAAGTAGTAGATATGAGTGCCTCAGTGTCTGTATAAGTCTAATCAGTAATCGTTTGGTATATTTTTCAAGATAATTTGATATGTGTTTTAAATTATATTATTATATACATGATACTAATGTAATTAATGATAAAATATTTTGTAAGTGAGGTAATTTACATGAATAAGGATATAAAGATACTGGCTATAGAAAGTAGTTGTGATGAAACATCTGCAGCAGTAGTAGTAAATGGTAGAAAAGTATTGTCAAATATAATAGCATCTCAAATTGATATACATACAAAGTTTGGCGGAGTTGTTCCAGAAGTAGCATCTAGAAAACACATAGAAGTAATAAGTACAGTGGTACAAGAAGCATTAGAAAAAGCTAATGTAACCTTTGATGATATAGATGCTGTTGGAGTAACTTATGGACCAGGGCTTGTAGGAGCATTATTGGTAGGATTACAATATGCTAAAGGACTTTCCTATGCTTTAAATAAGCCATTGATAGGAGTTAATCATATAGAGGGACATATAAGTGCAAACTTTATAGAATATAAAGAATTAGAGCCACCTTTTGTATGTTTAGTAGTATCTGGAGGGCATACATTCATAGTTCACATGAAGGATTATGGTGAGTTTGAAGTTTTAGGTCAAACAAGAGATGATGCAGCAGGGGAGGCTTTTGATAAAGTAGCAAGATCAATAGGACTTGGATATCCAGGAGGTCCTAAAATAGATAAAATTTCAAAACAAGGAAATGCAGAAGCAATAAAATTTCCAAGAGCAAATTTTCATAAGGAATGTTTAGATTTTTCTTTCAGTGGTGTTAAATCTGCTGTACTAAATTATTTAAATAGTAAAAAAATGAAGGAAGAAGAAATCGTAAGGGAAGATGTAGCAGCTTCATTTCAAAAGGCAGTAGTAGATGTATTAGTGGAAAATGCTATAAAGGCGTGTAAATTAAAAAAAGTGGATAAAATAGCTATAGCAGGAGGAGTGGCCTCAAATTCATGTCTTAGAGAAACTATGATAAAAGAATGTGAAAAGGAAGGAATAAAGGTATTATTTCCACCACTAGTTTTATGCACTGACAATGCAGCAATGATAGGAAGTGCAGCATATTTTGAATATAAACAAGGAAAAACAGCGCCACTTACATTAAATGCAGTACCTAATTTAAAATTAGGCCAAAGATAAAGAAGTAGTATTATAAGGGGGTGCATATGGGGAAATGGATATTACTAAAAATAGTATTTTTAAAACATATTCAGGACTTCCTAGGGAGATATATATATTATTTATTGCTAGAGTTATAAATTGTATTGGTAATTTTGTTTATCCTTTTTTGACATTTTTTCTTAAAGATAAATTAAATATGTCTGCTAAACAAATAGGAATGCTTATTACTATATCTGCAGTTATTGCTGGAATTGGTTCAATATTAGGTGGAAAATTAGCAGATCATTTTGGACGTAAGAGAATAATAATTATATGCCAAGGTATTACTGCAATTTGTTTTATATTATGCGGAGTATTTAAAAATTTACATTTAATAGTAATGTTTTTAATATTGAGTGGATTTTTCAATGGAGCGGCACAGCCAGCTAATAGTGCTATGATAGCAGATTTAACTAATAAAAAAAATAGAAAAGCAGCTTTCTCACTTTTATATTTAGGAATAAACATAGGATTTGCTGTAGGACCGCTTATAGCAGGATTTTTATATAATAAATATATGGTATGGTTGTTCATAGGTGATGCAATTACTACAATTATATCATTAGTTTTAGTTGGTGTATTTGTTAAGGAAAGTATTCCAAATGTTGATGAGCAAGATTTGGAAGTAGATGATGATGAAAAATCAGAAAAAGGTTCTACATTATCAGTATTTTTCAAGAGGCCTACGCTTCTGATTTTCACACTTATTTCAATTGTATACTCTTTTGTATATGCTCAAAATGGGTATATGACACCATTACAGTTTAAACAGGTATTTGGTAGTATAAATGGGCCTAAACTATATGGTCCGTTAATGACTGTAAATGCAGTTACTGTAGTTTTTTTTACTACAATAATCACTTCTGTTACTAAAAAATTTAAAGCAGTGTTCAATATTGCATTAGCAGGTATTTTTTATGCAGTAGGTTTTGGAATGTTAGGGTTTATAGAAACATATCCATTATTTTTGGTTGCTACATTTATATGGACAATAGGAGAAATACTATGTTCCACTAATGTTGGAGTATACATAGCAAATCATAGTCCAAGATCTCACAGAGGTAGATTTAATGCTGTAATACCAATAATATCTGGAGCAGGGTATGCAGTGGCCCCATATGTTATGGGAGGATATTTAGAAGGTCATACTTTTAGGGCGGCATGGACATTAATTTTAATTTTATCATTATTGTGTGGAATATTTATGTATGGACTTTATTTAAAAGAGATGAGATCAAAAAGATAAAGAAATTTAATTATATTTAAAATAAAAAGCATTATGAAATTCAACAATTTCATAATGCTTTTTATCATTTAGAAAACATAAATTTATTTTAAACATTTATATTTTTTTGATTTAATCTTTTATTTATGAATTTATCTAAGAAAGTTTTTATTGTAGCCATTATAGGGACACTTAAAAACATTCCTATCACGCCAAATGTTGCTCCACCTACTATTATAGCTAGTATTATCCAAAAAGGTGATAGACCAACCTGATCTCCTAATATTTTAGGTCCTAAATACCAACCATCAAATTGTTGTAATACTAATATAAATAAAAATACTGTGAGAGCTTTTATAGGATCGTAAAATAGTGTAATTATTACTGAAGGTATCATTCCTATAAAAGGTCCAAAATAAGGAATCATATTTGTAAGACCAACTATAAAACTAATAAGTATAGCATATGGTATTTTTAATATACTTAGTCCAACAAAGCATATTAAAGCAATTATTAAAGAATCTATAGCTTTACCAATTATATATTTTGAAAAGATTTTATTCATTTCATTGCCAACATCTAAAATACAATCTACAGTAGATTTTTTTAGTATTGCATAAAGAAATCTTTTGAAATTTGTTTTGAATTTTTCTTTGTCTTTCAATATATAAATGGATATTATAAATCCTAATAATGCTTTAACTACTGAGGAAGTTACATTTATAGCTTTTAATAATGCAACAGATAAACCACCACCTAAGGATTTAGGTATTTTAGTAGCTAAATCTGCGATTTTATCTTCTATGTTTATATTAAAGGAATTTAACAAACTTAAATCAAAATCTAAAGAGTTTAACCATTCTTGTGTTTTATCTATATATGATGGAATACTATCAATTAGATCGCTTATACTATGTCCTATTTTAGGTGAAATTATTGTTATTATTAAAATTATAGAACCTAAAACTACAGAATAAACTATAAGTAAACTTAAAGGTCTTTTTAATTTAAACCTTTTTTCAAGATGAACCATCATAGGATTTAATAAATATGCTATTGCAAACCCCCATAAAAATGAAGAAACAATAGATAGAAAAGATTTTAGTAGTACTCCAATTGATTCTATGTTATTTATAATTTTAAAAAGGAAAATTGTTAAAATTATTATTGGAACTAAGTGTATATATGGTATTTTATTGTTTTTGAACAATGAAAATTCACCCCTTAAGTACTGAAATTTGTTTTTATTAAAAATATTTGTTTTAATGCTATCATAAATTATAGACAAAATCAATTAATGGTATGTAAACAAAATCTTAAAGTTATTTACATACCATACATATTAATGTTTAAAAATTAATATTTTTTATTGAGGAATTGATATTTAAATTATTTTTTAATTTTTTACTCAAAGGTATAATATGAGGATGTCCAGTAATAGGATCTTTTACAATATGTACATCTATGTTATATGTATTTTTTATATTTTCTTTAGTAAGAACTTCAGTGGGTGAACCTATTGAAATGATTTTTCCATCTTTTAATAATATAATAAAATCACTATATTGGGATGCCAAGTTTAAATCGTGAAGTACAGCAATTACAGTTATATTTGTTTTTAAAAATTTTATTGTGTCTAATATATCTATTTGATGATAAATATCTAAATTAGAAGTAGGTTCATCTAAAAGTAATATATTAGTTTGCTGAGTTAAAGCTCGTGCTATAATTACTCTCTGTCGTTCTCCTCCACTTAATTCAGTAATACTCTTATCTTTTAAGTGTAATGTATTAGTGAGATCCATGGCTTTTTCTGCAATTTCAAAGTCTTTAGCGTTTTCAGATTGAAATCTTTTAATATAAGGATTTCTACCCATTAAAACAATGTCCATTACTGAAAAATCAAATCCTATATTAGTATTTTGAGGAACATAAGATAAACTTTTAGCTATATCTGTGTTTTTCATTTTTGTTAAATCAACATCATTAATAAAGATACTATTTGAAGGTGGTTCTAGTGACTTACAAATATTTTTAAGTAGTGTGGATTTACCAGAACCATTTGGACCTAGTATACTATAGAATTTATTTTTTCTAATCTTTAATGATACATCATTAAGTATTGGCTTTTCATCATATTTAAAGTTTAAATTATTAATTTTTAATGCATATAAATTTTCTGAAAAATGTCTCATTATTTCACCTTCTTTTTATTTTGAATAAGTAAGTATAAGAAATAAGGAGCACCAAACAAAGAAGTTATTATTCCCACAGGTATTTCAGTAGGTGCTAGTAATGTTCTTGCTAAAGTATCTGCAAGTATCATAAAAATTGCTCCACTTAAAGCTGAAAATGGTAATAGGGTTCTATGGTCAGGACCAACTAATAAACGCACTATATGAGGAATTATAAGTCCTACGAACCCAATTATGCCACTTACAGATACACAAGCTGCTACTATGAATGATGATATTAGTAAAATGATTTTTTTTACAAAATCTACATTTATACCTAAACTTTGAGCAGAATCATCACCAGTAAGCATTATGTTTAAGTCTTTAGAAAAAGATAAAAGAATTAAAGAACCTATAAGTACAAAAGGAAGTAATATACTTATTTGTTTCCAACTAGCTGATGATACACTTCCCATAGTCCACATAACTATATCTTCAAGTTGATTTCTATTAAAAAGCATTAAAACAGATATTATAGAAGATAATAAAAAATTTATTGTTACACCTGCTAAAAGTAAAGTATTAGTAGGTAATTTTTTACCTATTCTAGCTGCATTATATACAAATAAGGTTGTAATGATAGCACCTAAGAATGCAAAAATAGTTGTTCCACTTAAACCAAGTATTGAAGAGGTTATACCTAAAATAATTCCAGTAGTAGCACCTAATGCTGCTCCAGAGGATATTCCAAGGACATAAGGATCTGCCATAGGATTTTTAAACATGGCTTGAAAACAAGTTCCTACAATAGAAAGACCTATTCCTATAAGACCAGACATTATAATTCTTGGTAGACGTATATTTAATATGATTAGAATATGTGTTGATTTTACATTAGTTACTTTAATCATTTTATTAAATAAAGGAATCTTACTGAGAATTATTTTTATTGATTCCATAAAGGATATATCTGCTATACCAAAAGTAGCAGTTATGATTATTAATGTAAAAAGTAATAACAAAAAGCATAAGAATAAGAATTTATAGTGTTTTTTTCTTTTGGCAAAATCCATTTTAAATTCCTCATTTCAGTAGTGTATGTATTAATTAAAATATGTATTATAGTTTAAAAGTACATGATTTTTTACAAAATCATGTACTCCTAAGTATTTACTATATATTATTTAAATAATTCAGGATGTATAGTTTTCGCTAGTTCTTCAAGACCATCAGCAAGTCTAGGTCCTTGTCTATCTATTAAATTATTATCAACTTCAAATAATTTATTATTTTTTACAGCAGAAAGGTCTTTATAACCATTAGTTTGTTTTACACCTTTCTTAGCATTAAAATATTTTGAACAAATAACTATATCAGGATTTTTTTCAACTAACTTTTCAATACTGTATTTCCATCCTTTTGCATCAGATGCAATATTTTTGCCACCAGCCATTTTTATTAGTTGGTTTATAAAAGTTTCTCCAGTAGCAGTATAATCTCCAACTTTACCATATGAAATTACATAGTATACAGAAGGAGTATCTTTTCCTTTTACCTTTTGTTCAATAGTTGATATTTTCTTTTTCATATTACTTACTATTTTGTCAGCTTTGTTTTGAGCATTTACAACTAATCCTACTTTTTTAATTGTTTCATAAGCACCTACAAAGTTATCTTCTCCGTAAAGAACTAATACTTTTATATTTAAGGATTCAAGTTTTTTCAATACTTTTTTATCAAAGTGAGTTGATGCAATAACTACATCAGGTTTTAATTCTGTTATTTTTTCAATGTTTGGATTTGAAAGACCTCCAATTGATTGAATGTTTTTAGCTTCTTTAGGATAATCACAAAAATCAGTTCTTCCAACTAATTTATCTTGTTTTTCTAATGCAAATATTGTTTCAGTTATATTTGGAGCAATAGATACAATTTTTTTCGGTTCTTTATCTAGAGTTATTTCCCTATCATAAGAATCTTTTATAGTCAAAGGATAAGTTGTTTTTTTGTTAACTTTTGTTTCAGATTTAGATTTATCATTAGTACCTGAGTTTTTAGAAGTATTAGTACCACAGGCAGATAATGAAAAAACCATAAGTAAAGTTAATAGTATAGAAAAAAGTTTTTTCGTTTTAAACATATATGTTTTCCTCCTATGTATTTTATAATTTAACAAATAAAAAAACACTATCTTATGTAGATAGTGGAAGATACTAATAAATAAAAAGATTTAGTATCAGCCGTATCCACGTAAAGCTAATATTAAAAACTTATAGGTAGGTCTCCTGACTTAGAATCATAATATATTAGCGCCTTCCCTAATTAAAATTAAGTGGCATTTTGCTAACATATTCCTCATTACAGTGGCGGGTCCGTATGAGATTTTCACTCATTTCCCTATTAAACATAATTAAATAGTACCTATAAATTACAATTGTTAAATTTACACACAAATTATAACACTTTGCAATATATTAATCAAACGTTTTCTGTACCAGTAAAAACATCTTTTTTTAGTATGGTTTTTATTCTATAATAATAATTAAGATTGTATTTGGAAAAACATATTAATATGAAAGGTTTGAATTATATTATAATAATTTTATTTTTAAGATCGATATGTATACATAAACGTAAAGAGGTGAAATAGTAGTGCAAGAAAAACCTTCAAAAAATAGCAGTAAACGAAAGGAAAAGAAGAAAATTAAAAGGAATAGTTTATATGAAGCTGCTTATGAGCTATTTATAACAAAAGGAATTAATAATACTGCTATAGATGATATTGTAAAAAGGGCAGGAGTAGCTAAGGGGACTTTTTATTTATATTTTAAAGATAAATATGATATTATAGATAAAATAATATTAAAGAAAAGTAGAGGAGTACTAAAGGAGGCTATTAGTGCTACAGAAAATAGAAAAAATCACTTTAATGATTTTATAGAAGCTATGATATTCTTTATAGATTATTTAATTGAATATTTAAAGAAGAATAAAATGCTTTTAAAGTTAATTCATAAAAATTTATCTTGGGGTATATATAGAAAAGCTTTATTAGATGCAGATCAAAATGAAGAGATGAAGAAAATAGTAACTGCTTTTGTAGAAAATATTAATAGAAATGAAAATTATGATACAGAGGATATAGAGAAAACTTTGTTTATAATTTTGGAATTAACAAGTTCTATATGCTATAGTGCTATAATTTTAAAAGAGCCAGATACTATAGATAATATGAAGCCTATTTTATTTAAAACTATAAGAAAAATCATCAATAAATAAAAGCTCAATCTTTGTATTTGAGCTTTTTTTTATTAATATAATACTAATATAGAGACTAAATAAAACTGGAGGGGTATTATGAAAATAGGGTTGGCACAAATAAATATAAAATGGGAAGATAAAGAATTCAATAAACAAAAATGTTTGAAATTTATAAAAGAAGCAAAGAAAGAGAGTGTGGATTTTGTATTATTTCCAGAAATGACTTTAACAGGTTTTTCTATGAATGTTGATAAAATAAAGCAAGATAACAGTGAAATAGTAGATTGGTTTAAAGAAATAGCTATTAAGATGAATGTGTACATTGGATTTGGGTATGTAGAAGTTGTAGATAAGAAAGGAGAAAATAAATTTTCAATTGTTTCTCCTTATGGAGAACAAATATGTAAATATACAAAAATACATCCGTTTTCATATGGTAAAGAATCATTTTATTATAGAGGTGGAGAAAAGATAGTGATTACAGATATTAAAGAATTTAAGGTATGTCCTTTTATCTGTTATGATTTGAGATTTCCTGAGATTTTTCAAATTGCATCAAAAACAGCAGGTCTAATAACTGTTTCTGCAAATTGGCCACAAAAAAGAAGTGAACATTGGAAAACTCTTTTAAGAGCAAGAGCTATTGAAAATCAATGCTATGTAGCAGGAATCAATACTGTAGGCATAGTAGGAGATAACTTGTATTCTGGTGATTCTATGATAGTAGATCCCAATGGTAATGTATTAGTACATGAATGGGAAAAAGAAAAATTGATAACATATAAAATTGAAATAGGTGAAGTTAAAAAGACTAGAAGAAATTTTACGTTAAAGAATGACAGAAAAGAAAACTTATATATTGATTTATATGAAATTAACAGCAAAATTAATCACAAAGGAAATTTGTGATTAGTATTATGAACTAAGAGAATAATTAACTAAATTAATTATTTATTTTGCTGTTAAGGATGTGAATATGGTGGTAAATGACATTGAAATATATGATGTAGAGCCAGCAGATATGGAAACAGTACATGATAAAAAACCTAAGATACAAGCTTGTTTTAAAACTTATAGTTTAAGAGTAGATTTGTTTTCAGCAAGAATGTTTTTAGATGGAAAACCTGTACATTGCAAAATAAAAAAAGATAGTATAAAACATGTACCCAAGAAAAAATTAAAAAAAGGTAAACACTCTGTTAAAGTTTTTGTTTATGATGAACAAAAAAATAAGAAAGAGTTAAGTTGGAATTTTATTATAGAAGGTAAAAAGAAAGTAGAAATAGATAAATATAATTATTATTTTGGTATACCTCATGCACATACATCATATTCAAGTGGTAAAGGTACTCCTAAACAAGCAATTGAATATGCAAAAAATAATGGATTAGATTTTATAATGATAACTGATCACTGTAAAGCATTGGGAGTGGGAAAAAGCACATCGAAATGGCAAACAACAAGCAATGTAATAAAAAAAATGAATAAAAGGCATAAAAAATTTTTAGCAATATTAGGATTTGAGTTGAGTGTAAATCATGTTGGACATTTGAATGTGATAAATAGTAAAAAGTTAATAGATAGGAATTTGTCAAATATAGATAAATTACACCGCTATGTTAAAAATGATGATGATGTAGTAATTTCAATAAATCATCCTGGAAAAAATATAAAAAATCTTAATTGTCATGGAGAATTAGATGAATTTATAAATTTAATTGAAGTTGGAAATGGTATATTACCACATAAATACAAAAGATATGAAGAAAAATATTATAAACTGCTTGATGAAGGCTGGCATTTAGGAGCAATTAATGGACAAGACAATCATAAACAAAATTGGGGGGATAGTGATAATTTAACGGTAGTAATAGCACAAAAATTGAGCAATAAAAATATTATAGATGGTTTAAAAAAGAGAAGAACATATTCAACTGAGAGTAGAACTTTAAAGTTGATGGTAAAGGCAAATGAATATTGGATGGGAAGTGTAATTTCACATCAAAGGACAAATACTCTTAAATTTAAAATTAAGGTGGTAGATAGAAAAGTTCCAATAAAAAGAATTGAAATTATATCTAATGGGTCAAAGGTAATTAAACAGAAAGAAATCAATAATAGAAGAGAAGTTATGTGGAATACAAGTATTGAAAGATTAAAGGAAAATACATGGTATGTGGTAAAAATAATTCAAGACAATAACAAAATAGCAATATCATCACCTATATTTTGTGAATAATTCAACTTTCACACATCAAGATTTTAATCTTATACTATTTTATTTACTGGCAATAAGCTTAAATTTTTGCTGTATGCACTATATTAATAGAATATAAATATAATGTATACTAGAGTAATTATTTTGGAGTGGATAGATTGAGAATATTAAAACCAGGGTCTAAAGGTTCAGATGTAATGGAAATACAGGCACTTCTTAAGAAAATGGGGTATAATCCAGGAACTATAGATGGTATATATGGTCCGAAAACTACAATGGCGGTTAAACAATTTCAAAGTAGATTTGGATTATTTCCAACTGGAATTATTGAACAAAATACTTATAAAATTTTAGAAAAATATTTACTAGGTTATGATATTTACGTAATTCAAAAGGGTGATAATTTATATGATATTGCTAACAAGTATGGTACATCTTTGCAAAGTATTTTAACTGCTAATCCAGATGTTGATCCATATAATCTTCAGTTAGGACAAGAAATAGCAGTGCCATATTCTTATGATATTGTAGATACAAATATAGATTATACTTATGAAATTATGGAGCGAGATATTAAAGGATTGAAAGTTAAATATCCATTTATAGATATAGGGGTAGCAGGTAATAGTGTTTTAGGAAAAAAATTATATTATTTAAAACTAGGACGAGGACCTAATAAAGTTTTTTATAATGCATCACATCATTCTTTAGAATGGATTACTTCTGTTGTTCTTATGAAATTTATTGAAAATTATGCTAAGGCTTATGTTCAAAATAGAAAATTAAGAGGATATAACATAAGAGAAGTTTTTAATAATAGTTCAATTTATATTGTACCTATGGTAAATCCAGACGGTATTGAATTAGTATTAGATGGATTAAAAAGAAACAATCCGTACTATAAAGATTTAATTAAATGGAATAATGGGAGTACAGATTTTTCTAAAAATTGGCAAGCCAATACAAGAGGTGTGGATTTAAATCATAATTACAATGCATCTTGGCAAGAATCTAAAGATGCTGAAAAAGAATATGGAGTATATGGTCCAGGACCAACAAGGTATTCAGGAACTTTCCCAGAATCAGAACCTGAGACAAAAGCTGTAGTAAATTTTACTAAAAATAATGATTTTAGATTAGTGTTAGCATATCATAGTCAAGGAAGAGTAATTTATTGGAATTACAAAAATATGGCTCCACCTGAAGCAAAAGTTATAGGTGAAAAATTTGCAGATGTTAGTGGATATACTCTTTCACAAACTTATGGTATAGCTTCTTATGCTGGATATAAAGATTGGTTTATAAAAGATTATAGACGACCAGGATATACTATAGAAGTGGGATTAGGAAAAAATCCTCTTCCAATTTCACAATTTGATACTATATATAATAATAATGAAGAACTTTTAATTTTAGCATCACAAGTGTAAAAGGGGAAAATGAAGTAAAAAGTATAAAGTAAAAAGTATAAAGAATAAATAAGGAAGATTTTCAAAAAATAGTTTTTTGAAAATCGGTTAATTGTAAATTAAACTTTATTTAAAGTTATTTTAATAAAAGTTTTTTACAAGAAAAATATCCTTATTTATACTTTATACTTTGTTTCTATAAAGTTTTTCTGTAAGAAAAACGTTTTTTAAACTGCCAACTGTCCTCTGTCAACTCTCAACTGTTTTTCAGTATTATTCCATTAATTTTTCCCAAGTTTCATATAGTTCTTCGATTGTTTGTTGAACACTTACAATGAGCTTATTTATATGTTCACTTTTTTCAGGATTTGAATAAATTTCTTCTTTGCAAAGTTCCTTTTGAAGATCCTCTAGTTCAATTTCTTTATCTGATATGTCTTGTTCTATTTTTTTTATTTGTAATTTTTTTTGTTTTTGAAGTTTTTCTTCCTCATGTTTTTTCTTTTTTTCAAGTTTAATTTGAGTTTTAGTTTTTCCCTCATATGCCTTTTCTTGTTCAAATCTTAGTGGATTTTTCTTTTTTTCAATATAATATGAATAATTTCCTAAATATTCTTTTAATCCATTTTTATTTAATTCCAATATTTTATCTACTACTTTGTTTAAAAAATATCTATCATGGGATATTACAAGTACTGTTCCATCATAACTTAAAATAGCATCTTCTAAAGCTTCACGAGACATTATATCTAAATGATTTGTTGGTTCGTCTAGAAGTAAGAAGTTTGATTTTGACAGCATAAGTTTTAATAAGTTAATTTTACATTTTTCTCCACCACTTAATGAGGAAACTCTTTTAAAAACTTCGTCACCTCTAAATAAAAAGGCAGCTAAAAAAGTTCTTATTTGAGTCTCTGTTAGTTTTGGAAAATCATCCCAAACCTCATCCATAACAGTTTTTTCTGGATTTAAATCTGATTGTTCTTGATCATAGTAGCCTACAAATACATTTCTACCTAGAACTTTTGTACCACAATCTTTTTCTAAATTGTCCATTATTATCTTAAACAAAGAAGTTTTACCTCTACCATTTTCTCCAATCAAAGCTACGGTTTCTTCACGTTTTATATCCATATTTAAATTTTTAAATAAAACTTTTTCTCCAAAACTTTTAGATAAATTTTCTATATGAAGAACATCATTACCGCTTTTTATACTTGTTTCTAATTTAATTTTAGTTTGAGAAGGGTCTTTATCTGGAGATTCTATTCGTTCGATTTTATCTAAACTTTTTTGTCTACTTTCTGCAGCTTTAATACTTTTTTCTCTATTAAATGATTTGAATTTTTTAATTATGTCTTCTTGTCTTTTTATTTCTTTTTGTTGTAAGTTATAAGCTTTTAATTCAGTTTCATAATTTTTATTTTTTAGATTAATAAATTCGGAGTAATTTCCATTATATTCATTAATATGACCGTTTATAAGTTCTAAAGTTTTGTTAGTAACTGAATCTAAGAAATATCTGTCATGTGATATTATTAGTACCGAACCTTTATAGTCTTTTAAATATTCTTCTAGCCATTCAATAGCATCTAAATCAAGGTGATTAGTAGGTTCATCTAATAGTAGTATATATGGTTTTGTAAGAAGTAGTTTACAAAGAGCAACTCTTGTTTTTTCTCCTCCACTTAATACATTTATAGGTTTATCATATTCAGATTCAGAAAAAGCAAGACCTTGAAGAACTCTATTAATTTCACCTTTATAAGTATACCCACCTTTGTTATTATAGATTTCAGAAAGTGTTGTATACTTTTTAATTAATTTATTATGATATTCTTCTTTTGAAGGATCATAAGGTTCAGACATTTTAATTTCTAATTCTTTTAATTTTGACTCCATATCAATTAATTCTTGAAAAACTGATAAAAGTTCCTCATAAATAGTTAAATCAGATTCTAAGGATAAATGTTGTGATAAATAACCAATTTTTTTACTTTTATCTATATAAAGTTCACCACTATCATGCTCTAGTTGATTTGTAATAATTTTAAATAAGGTTGATTTTCCAGCACCGTTTGCTCCAATTAAACCAATTTTTTCTCCATTATTTACGTTAAAACTAACTTTATCTAAAATTACATCTATTCCATAGCTTTTATGAATGTTTTTACAACTTAAAATAATCATTGTATCACCTACTCTTTGTTTTTATTTTCCAAAAGTTAAGTTGTCAATTATTATATCCTTCAACAATTATATCAAAAATAATACTTAATAGAAAATAGGAAATAGAAAATCTTCCTAATGTGTACTTTGAACCTTATTTTTTACTTGTTTTACTATAGGTAATAAGTAGTAGTTAATAATATAAAAATCTAGCTATGTTTTAAGTTTTTAGAGTAAAAATTTTTATTAAGGATTATTTTATTGTGTCAAAGTTTGCTTGTTAATTGGTAATATATATGGGATGAAAGAATTAATAATATCATTGACCAAATTAATTAATGTGTATATAATTAAAATAAATTGCCTTATTTAGAGTTGTGAGGGTGGGTAAGTTCGAAAAATTGATATAATTAAAAAAAATTCAATAATTTAGACTTGAAATTAGCTATTGACAGAGAATATACTAAAATAATAGTATTATATTGTTGTAGAATATTTTATTATGTTAATACAAATACTTTTATTAGAATTAGCATAGAAATTATTATATATGAATTTTAACTATTAAGGAGGTGCAAAAGATGGAGAAGAAAAAGAATATTTCAATGGCTGTAATAAAAAGATTGCCTAAATACCACAGATATTTGCGTGAGCTTATACAAAATGATGTGGATAGGATATCTTCCAAAGAGTTGAGCGAAAAGATAGGATTTACAGCTTCTCAAATAAGACAAGATCTTAACAATTTTGGAGATTTCGGTCAACAGGGATATGGATATAATGTTAAAGAATTATTTAACGAAATAAGTAATATATTAGGTTTAACTAGAGAATATAGAACAGTGATAATTGGAGCAGGAAACATAGGTCAAGCTATTGCAAATTATAGTTATTTCAGCAAAATAGGTTTTAAATTTGAAGGTATATTTGATATAAATCCTAAAATTATAGGATTAAAAATAAATGATATAGAGGTTATGGATATTGATTTATTAGGAGAATTCTTAACTAGTAATCAAGTAGATGTTGGGATAATTTGTGTTCCTAGAAAAAGTGCTCAAAAAGTTTGTGATACACTAATACAGAATGGTATAAAGGGAATATGGAATTTTGCTCCTGTTGATTTACAAATTCCTAGAGAAGCAAATATAATAATAGAAAATGTACATTTGAGTGAAAGTTTATTAACACTAAGCTGTTTAATGACAGGAATAGTTTAATGTTATAGAGTATGCAAAAATGTAAAAACGTTGTCATAAATATATGATAATAATAAAACTTGTTAAAAATGTATCATTTTTATTGAAATAAAATAATTTTGTGTATATAATAATAGTTGAAGCGTGTGCTTCAACTATTTTTATGTTTATATTTGTTAAGAATATAACAATAAGAGACAAATTTTTTAAAAAAATTTCAATAATTAGAATAATTATGTTCTTGGGGAGGATTATTATGGAATTGAAAAACGTAATTCTTGAAAAACAAGACAAGGTTGCTATTATTACAATTAATAGACCTAATGCATTAAATGCATTGAATTCAGAAACGTTAAAAGAAATAAATGTTGTTATTGATGATTTAGCTAATGATGACAACATATATGCAGCAGTTTTAACTGGTGCTGGAAAAGCTTTCGTAGCTGGAGCAGACATAAAAGAAATGAAAGACATGACAACTATGGAAGGTAGAAAATTTGGTATACTTGGAAACAATGTGTTTAGAAAGTTAGAAAATCTAGATAAGCCAGTTATTGCGGCTGTCAATGGATTTGCACTTGGTGGTGGATGCGAACTTTCAATGGCATGTGATATAAGAATAGCATCTGCAAAAGCTAAATTTGGTCAACCAGAGTCTGGTCTTGGAATAACTCCAGGATTTGGTGGAACTCAAAGACTTGCAAGACATGTTGGTCTTGGAATGGCTAAAGAGTTAATTTATACAGGAAAAATAATTAAAGCAGATGAAGCATTAAGAGTTGGACTTGTTAATGCTGTGTATGAACCAGAACAATTATTAGAAGAAGCTAAAAAGTTAGCTAATACTATAGCTGGTAATGCACCAATAGCTGTTAAACTTTGTAAAGAAGCTATAAATAGAGGAATGCAAGTAGATATCGATACAGCTTTAAGATATGAATCTGAAGTATTTGGTGAATGCTTCTCAACCGAAGATCAAAAAGAAGGTATGACTGCTTTTGTTGAGAAAAGAGATAAAACTTTCAAAAATAGATAGGAGGTAAATTTCAATGAATTTTGCATTGACAAAAGAACAAGAATTAGTAAGACAAATGGTAAGAGAATTTGCTGAAAATGAAGTAAAACCATTAGCAGCGGAAATAGATGAAACTGAAAGATTCCCAATAGAAACAGTTGAAAAAATGGCTAGATATAACATGATGGGAATTCCATTTTCTAAAGAAATTGGCGGAGCTGGTGGAGATACTTTATCTTACATTTTAGCAGTTGAAGAATTATCTAAAGTTTGTGGTACAACAGGAGTTATTTTATCAGCTCATACTTCACTTTGTGCTTCACTTATAAATCAATTTGGTACAGAAGAACAAAAACAAAAATACTTAACTCCACTTGCAAAAGGTGAAAAAATAGGAGCATTTGGATTAACTGAACCAAATGCAGGTACAGATGCTGCAGGACAGCAAACAGTAGCTGTAGATATGGGAGATCACTATGTTATTAATGGATCAAAAATATTCATAACAAATGGTGGAGCTGCAGATGTATTTTGTATATTTGCAATGACAGATAAGAGTAAAGGAACAAGAGGAATTTCTTGTTTTATAATTGAAAAAGAATTTAAAGGTTTTTCAATTGGTAAAGTAGAGAATAAACTGGGAATAAGAGCATCTTCTACAACTGAACTTATATTTGAAGATTGCATAGTTCCAAAAGAAAATTTAGTAGGAAAAGAAGGAAAAGGCTTCAAAATAGCAATGAAAACACTAGATGGTGGTAGAATTGGTATAGCAGCACAAGCTCTAGGAATAGCAGAAGGAGCTTTAGATGAAGCAATAAACTACATGAAAGAAAGAAAACAATTTGGAAGATCAATTGCTAAATTCCAAGGATTACAATGGATGGTAGCAGATATGGATACTGAGATAGAAGCGGCTAGATATTTAGTTTACAAAGCTGCATGGAATAAAGATCAAGGACTTCCATATACAGTAGAAGCTGCAAGAGCAAAATTATATGCAGCTGAAGTTGCTATGGATGTAACAACAAAAGCAGTTCAATTATTTGGCGGATACGGATATACTAAAGAATATCCAGTTGAAAGAATGATGAGAGATGCTAAGATAACTGAAATATATGAGGGAACTTCTCAAGTTCAAAAAATGGTTATCGCAGGAAGCAGATTAAGATAGGAGGGTTCTTACAATGAATATAGTTGTTTGTTTAAAACAAGTTCCAGATACTACAGAAGTTAGAATAGATCCAGTAAAAGGAACACTTATAAGAGAAGGAGTTCCTTCAATAATAAATCCAGATGATAAAAATGCTTTAGAAGAAGCATTAGTATTAAAAGAGCAATTAGATGCTAAAATTACTGTAATAAGCATGGGACCACCTCAAGCTCAAAAAGCATTAAGAGAAGCTTTAGCTATGGGTGCAGATGAAGCTATCTTATTATCAGATAGAGCATTTGGTGGAGCAGATACATTAGCAACATCTCGTGCATTAGCAGCAGCAATTAAAAATTTAGATTACGATATAGTATTTGCTGGAAGACAAGCGATTGATGGAGATACAGCACAAGTTGGACCAGAAATAGCTGAACACTTAAATCTTCCTCAAGTAACATATGTAGAAAAAGTAGAAAGAGACGGAGAAGAGTTAAAAGTAAGAAGAGCATTAGAAGATGGATATGAGACTATAAAAGTAAAAATGCCAGTACTTTTAACTGCAATAAAAGAATTAAATGAGCCAAGATATATGAGCATAAAAAATATCTTTGGTGTATTTGATAAAGAAGTTAAAGTATGGAGCTCAGATGATATAGATATAGATAAGTCCCTTCTAGGATTAAAAGGATCTCCAACTAAAGTTAAGAGATCAATGACAAAAGAAACAAAAGGAGCAGGCGAAGTAATAGATAAGCCAGCAAAAGAAGCAGTAGCTTATGCCATCGGAAAGTTAAAAGAAAAACACTATATTTAATTGAAATCGGAGGGATATAGAGATGAATAAAGCAGATTACAGAGGCGTATGGGTATTTGCAGAACAAAGAGAAGGTAAAATCCAAAAGGTTGCATTAGAATTATTAGGAAAAGGTAGAAATATAGCAGATAAGTTAGGCGTAAAATTAACTGCTGTATTACTTGGAGATAATACTGATGCAATGGCAAAAGAATTAGCATCACATGGAGCTGACAAAGTTCTAGTAGCAGAAAATGCACTTTTAAAAGATTACACAACAGATGGTTACACAAAGGTTATTTGTGATTTAATAAATGAAAGAAAGCCAGAAATATTATTTATAGGAGCTAGTTACATAGGAAGAGATTTAGGACCAAGAATAGCTGCTAGATTAGCAACAGGTCTTACAGCTGATTGTACTGCACTTGATATTGATGAAGAAACAAAAGATCTTCTTATGACAAGACCAGCATTTGGTGGAAACTTAATGGCTACAATAGTTTGTGGAGATCATAGACCACAAATGGCAACAGTAAGACCAGGTGTATTTGAAAGATTAGAAAAAGATGAAAATGCAAAATGTGAAATAGAAAAAGTTTCTATGAATTTAAAAGATAGTGATATAAGAACAAAAGTACAAGAAATAGTAAAACTTGCTAAAGAAACTGTAGATATTGGAGAAGCTCAAATACTAGTAGCTGGTGGTAGAGGAGTTGGAAATGCAGAAAACTTCAAACAACTAAAAGACTTAGCAGAAGCTTTTGGAGGAGAAGTAGCAGGTTCAAGAGCTGCAGTAGAAGCAGGATGGATAGATAAAGACGTTCAAGTAGGTCAAACAGGAAAAACTGTAAGACCAAAAGTATATATTGCTTGTGGTATTTCAGGAGCAATCCAACATTTAGCTGGAATGCAAGATAGTGATTACATAGTAGCTATCAATAAAGATGCCGATGCAGCAATAATGAAAGTTGCAGATTTAGGTATAGTAGGAGATTTAAATAAAGTTATACCTGAAATGATTTCTCAACTTAAAGCAGTTGCTAAATAATAAAGTTAGTAAGTAATTAAGATGAAGGTATGTTTGCTCTAGTATTATGGAAATATAGTATTAGAGCAAACTAAAATTATATTGTTTAAAAATAATAATATATTTGGTGACTAAAGGAGGAAATAGATATGAAAATATGTGTTCTTGGTGCTGGAACTATGGGTTCAGGAATAGTTCAAGCTTTTGCGGCAAAAGGTCATGAAGTAATTGTAAGAGATATAAAAGATGAATTTGTAGATAGAGGACTTTCAATAATAAATAAAAATCTTTCTAAATTAGTATCAAAAGGAAAAATGGAAGAAGCTGCTAAAGAAGAGATTCTTTCAAGAATTTCTGGAACAACTGATTTAAATTTAGTAGAAGATTGTGATTTAGTTGTTGAAGCTGCTATTGAAAATATGGAAATTAAAAAACAAATATTTGGTGATCTTGATAAAATATGCAAGCCAGAAACAATACTTGCATCAAATACATCATCACTTTCAATAACTGAAATAGCTTCAGCTACAAACAGACCAGAAAAAGTAATAGGAATGCACTTCTTTAACCCAGCTCCTATTATGAAACTTATAGAAATAATAAGAGGAATGGCTACTTCTCAAGAAACTTTTAATACAATTAAAGAATTAGCAGAAGGTATGGGAAAAGAACCAGTAGAAGTTGCAGAAGCTCCAGGATTTGTTGTTAATAGAATTCTTATACCAATGATAAATGAAGCAATTGGAATATATGCAGAAGGTATTGCTTCAGTTGAAGATATAGATAGAGCTATGAAATATGGTGCAAATCATCCAATGGGACCTCTAGCTTTAGGAGATCTTATAGGACTTGATGTATGTCTTGCTATTATGGATGTATTATACAAAGAAACAGGAGATACAAAATATAGAGCTCATTCATTACTTAGAAAATATGTTAGAGCTGGATGGCTTGGAAGAAAAACTAAAAAAGGTTTTTATGATTATACAAGATAATATAATAAAAAAAGTCATGCGTAAGCATGGCTTTTTTATTTTGAGAATAAAATAACTAGAGTTTTACTCATATTCAATAAGAATTGTTAATTTTATTTACATATATCATGTAAAAAAGACTTAAAAATAGTAAATATGAATACAAAAGGATATAAGAATTGATAATATCTATATCTGTTGAAAAATAAGTAAAATGAATTTATCATCTTAAATGTAGTATGTTATTGAAAGAAAACATGCAAACATAAAAGTAATTTAACGAATAGGGGATGATAAAATGAAAAGCAGAAGAATGTTGGCATTATTATTAAGTTTTAGTGTAATGGTGTCAGCTGGTTTAATGGGTTGTGGAAAACAAAAAGATAATCAAACCAATGCTAATTTAAATGAAAAAAAAGTAGTTTTAGACAAGGATCAGTATCTAAATTTAGTATTAGATGAGCCTAAAACATTAGATATTGCAAGAACAGGAGACGTTTATTGTGGTCAAGTGGTTACAGAATTTTCAGAAGGACTTACAAGATTAGAACAAGATGAAAATGGAAAAGATGTTGTAAAGCCTGCAGGAGCAAAAAGCTGGGAACACAATGATAAGGGAACGGTGTGGAAATTTCATTTAAGAGATTATGAATGGAGTGATGGGAAGAAGGTTACAGCGAAGGATTTTGAATATAGCATGAAAAGAATACTTGATCCTAAAACAGCATCATCGATTGCATATTTGTTATCACCGATAAAAAATGCTGATGAGTATAATAGTAACAAAGTTTCTAGAGATTCAGTTGGTGTTAAAGCGTTAGATGATAAAACATTACAAATAACTTTAAAAGAACCATGTCCATATTTTTTGAATTTAACATATTATAAAGCAATGTATCCTCAAAGAGAAGATATAGTTAAAAAATATGGTGAAAAATTTGGGTCAGAACCTGATACAATGGTTTTTAGTGGACCATTTAAAGTAACAAAGTGGACTCATAACCATGAAATAGTGCTTGAAAAAAATGATAAATATTGGGATAGAAATTCTGTTAAATTAAATAAATTGAATTTTAAGATTATAAAAGATTCAACTGCACAATTTAATACTTTTTATAGTGGCTCAATAGATACATTTCCTGTAGGGGATGGTAAGTTGATAGATAAATGTAGAAAGTCAGGTAAGTTTGATGAATTAAATTTAGCAGTGCCTACAACAGAGTTTAGTTGTTTCAATCAGAAAAATAAGATATTTAGCAATAAGAATGTAAGAAGAGCATTTTCTATGGCTTTGAATAGAGAAGATATAACAAAGACAATTTTTCAAGGAGATAAACCAGCATATGCTTGGATACCAAAATCAATTGATCTTGGAAAGAAAAGCTTCAGAGAACAAAGTGGGGAAGAACCTGTAAAAATATTGAAAAAAGATTTTAAAGCTAAAGAATTATTAAAAAAAGGTTTAAAAGAGTTAAATATGAATCCAGATCCAAGTAAAGTTACTATAACGTTTTTACAACATGGTACAGAGCAATGGTACAGAGATTTTGCTGAATATGTTCAGCAGATGTATAAGAAACAATTAGGGGTTAATGTAAAAGCAGAGTATGTTAATTGGCCAGTTTTCATGGATAGAATTGATAATGGGCAGTATGATATAGCTACAATGAATTGGACAAGTGATTATAATGATCCTAGTGCTATGTTTGATATTTATTTAAGTAGTTCAAATATAATGCCAACTTTTTGGAAAAGTAAAAAATATGATGAAATTGTAAATAAGGCGCGTGTTACATTAGATGAAAAAGAAAGATTAAAATATTATAAGGAAGCTGAAAAAATATTACTATATGATGAATCTGTTATAATGCCTATTGTTTATAGAAAGGGAAATAATTTTACATACAAGTATGTTAAAAGTATTATGAGTCCGCTATTTGGATATTCAGAATACAAATATGCATATACTGTAGGTAGAGAAAAATAATGTAGTAAAAAACCATTATGATTTTAGAATCATAGTGGTTTTTTATTTCAATCAATAAGGTGAATGATTACAAAAAAATTATTAGTTATTTAAATAGGTTATAATATTAAATATAATATAATTAGAAAACAAATGAAGATAGAGGTGTTTTTATGACCTATGATAAAAATAAGATTAGTGATGTAATAAAAAAATCTCATAGAAGAAGTGAAAGTTATGGAATAGAAAAGGAAAGAGTAAAACCAAAAAAAATTTTGAAAGGTAAACAAATATCTAACAATATAAAAAATAATAGAGAACTTTTAAAAATAGCTGCTCCTTTTGTAAAAAAATTATATGAAATTTTAACAGGATCTGGATTTTTTGTAATTCTTACAGATAAAGAAGGATGTATATTAAATATAATAGGTGATAAAGAAATTTTAGAAGCAGCTAAAAAAATGGATATGAAAATAGGAGCTTATATGGATGAAAAAAGTATAGGTACTAATGCTATGGGAACTGCTATTAGTGAGAATATGCCTATTCAAATTTCAGCAAAGGAACATTTTATAAATGCATACCATAAATGGACGTGTTCTGCTGCACCAATTCACAATGAAGAAGGTGAGATAATTGGTACATTAAATTTGACAGGTAAAAGTTATCAAGTACATCCACATACACTAGGTTTAGTAGTGGCTGCTGTTAATTCTATTGAAAATGGGCTAAAAAATAGGATAATTAATAACAAATTGATTGAAGCCTATAATTATATGAATACTATGATGGATGCTATTTCCTTTGGGATTTTAGCGGTTAGTAAAGATGGTATAATTAAAAATTTAAATAAAACAGCTTGTAAAATGTTAAAAATAAAGGAAGAAGAAAGTATAAATAAGAATGTAAATACTATCCTAGATAATTGGAATCATATTTTGAAAAGATGCTATTCAAGGGAAGCATATCAAGATGAAGATATTACTATAAAAATAGCAGATAAAAAGGAACGATATAGTCAAAGTTTATATCCAATAGAAAATGAAGATGGTGAATTAATAGGAATTGTAATAACAATTAAAGAGATTCAAAGAGTATATAATTTAGTAAATAAATATGCAGGAATGAATGCTAGATATACATTTCAAGATTTGATAGGTAAAGAAAATGAAATTAAAAGAATAATTCAATTTTCAAAAACAGTAGCGTTAAGTCCTTCTACAATCCTTATTCAAGGAGAAAGTGGTACAGGTAAAGAAGTACTGGCACAGTCCATACATAACTACAGTCAAAGAAAAAATGGGCCATTTGTTGCTATCAATTGTGGTGCAATACCAAAAAATTTAATAGAAAGTGAATTGTTTGGATATGAAGAAGGTACATTTACAGGAGCTAAACGTGGTGGACGACCGGGAAAATTTGAACTTGCAAATGGAGGAACTTTATTTTTAGATGAGATTGGGGAAATGCCCTTAGATATGCAGGTTAATTTATTAAGAGTACTTCAAGAGAGGTGTATAACACGAATAGGAGGAAATAAGTATATACCTATTGATGTTAGAATCATTGCAGCAACTAATAAAGATTTAAAAAAAGAAATAGAAAAGAGGACATTTAGAAGTGATCTTTATTATAGAATCAGTGTTATACCAATATGTATTCCACCTCTTAGAGATAGAAGAGAAGACATAAAGTTACTTTTAGAACATTTCTTAAAAGTTAAGTCAAGTAAACTTGGAAAGAATATACCTGAGATTACAGAAGAAATATATGCTAAAATTTTTAGTTACAACTGGCCGGGGAATGTTAGAGAATTAGAGAATTTTGTTGAAAATTTAATAAATTTAGATGGAAGAACTTCTTTCAATATTCAGAATGAAAATAAGTATGATTCTTATAAAATCATAAATGAAAGTATACAAAAAACTTATGTATGTTCATTAAATGAACTAGAGAGAAAAGCTATAGAAGCTTGTATAAAGGAGGAAAAAGGTAATATTTCTAAAGCTGCTAAAATATTAGGTATTAGTAGAAATACTTTGTATATGAAAATGAGAAAATATAATATAAAGTCAAAAGATAATTAATATTTTAACGAATATTTATATATGAAATAGTGTTAAAAAATAGGACAGTGTCATGTTTTTTAACACTATTTTTCTATAAAGTGTTAGGAAATAGGACATAACTATTCAGAATATTATAAAAATATTTGTTAAACATTTTACAAAGGACGATATATTGAGATTCTTATAACAAACTCAATTTTGGCATGAAAATTGCTTTAATTAAATGATGAAGAAAAATATAAAAATAATTTAAATAAATATACATATGATATCGATAGGAGGAAATTTTAATGAGTAGATTTACATTACCAAGAGATATTTATTTCGGAAATGGTTCTCTAGAAACATTAAAAACTTTAAAAGGAAAAAAAGCAGTTGTAGTTGTTGGTGGGGGTTCAATGAAAAGATTTGGATTCTTACAAAAAGTAGAAGACTATTTAAAAGAAGCAGGTATGGAAGTAAAATTAATAGAAGGGGTAGAGCCAGACCCATCAGTTGAAACAGTTATGAGTGGCGCTAAAGTTATGAGAGAATTTGAACCTGATTGGATAGTTGCAATCGGTGGAGGTTCTCCAATAGATGCAGCTAAAGCAATGTGGATATTCTATGAATACCCAGAATTTACATTTGAACAAGCAGTAGTACCATTCGGTATACCAGAACTTAGAAATAAAGCTAAATTTGCAGCTATACCATCAACAAGTGGAACAGCTACAGAAGTTACAGCTTTCTCAGTTATAACAAACTACACTGAAAAAATTAAATATCCATTAGCAGATTTTAATTTAACTCCAGATATAGCTATAGTAGATCCTGATCTTGCTCAAACAATGCCAGCTAAATTAGTTGCCCACACAGGAATGGATGCTTTAACACATGCTTTAGAAGCATATGTTGCAACATTAAGATCAGTATTTTCAGATCCACTAGCAATGAAAGCTATACTTATGGTTAGAGATAACTTACTAAAATCATACGAAGGAGACGAAGAAGCTAGAAACGAAATGCATTTAGCTCAATGTCTTGCTGGTATGTCATTCTCAAATGCATTATTAGGAATTACTCATAGTATGGCACATAAAGTTGGTGCTGTATTCCACATTCCACACGGATGTGCAAATGCAATTTTCTTACCATACGTAATAGATTTCAATAAAAAAGTTTGTGGTGACAGATATGCTGAAGTTGCTAGAAGATTAGGATTTGCAGGAAATAATGAAGATGAGCTAATCGATTCTTTAATAGAAATGATAAAAGATATGAATAAAAAATTAAATATTCCATCTACATTAAAAGAGTATGGTGTAACTGAAGAAGAATTTAAGGAAAATGTAGATTTTATAGCAGAAAATGCTGTTAAGGATGCATGTACAGGTTCTAACCCAAGATCAATATCAGTAGAAGAAATGAAGAAATTATTTGAAGCTACTTATAATGGTGAAAAAGTTAATTTTTAAGATTAACTTAAAGAAACTCTCCTGTGTGCAATATAGGAGAGTTTCATTCCTGTATATAATACCATTGCATATATTAACATAATTATTAATTATAGGTATTATTGATAAAAACAATTAATACTATAGAAAATTTCAATATGCATTTATATATATACAGGTAAGATACAAAAAAATTGACAAAAGGTTAACTAAAAATACATGTTTTATATACTTAAAACATGGGATATTAGTATTAAAAAGGCTATTAACTAGTAACAAAAATATTTATAATAATACATATATATATACTGTAAATATTGAATTAAGATATAAGTTTTAAATTATAATTTAATAAGAATTGTATAGTTGATTTGTAAATGTGTATTGTTAAAAATCTATCAGAAATATTCTGAAAATACCTATAAAGAAATGAGTAAAACAAAGAAATAGACAATAATATGGTAAAATATACAATATATTATAAAAATATAAGATTTATGATAATAAAAATGACTTCATAAATGAAATATTTGTGATATAATAATTCTAGTGTTTATGATATTTAAAATTTAATGAGTATAAAAAATACTACAAAATATAGAATGTGGAGGAATTGCTATGTTTAAAATTGTTGAGAAGAAAACGTTAGCACCTCAAATTTATTTAATGAAAGTTGAGGCACCAAGAGTTGCTAAAGCAGCTAAACCAGGACAATTTATAATTGTAAGAATGGATGAAAAAGGAGAAAGAATACCTCTTACAATTTGTGACTATGATGTACAAGCAGGTACAGTAACAATAGTTTTCCAAACAGTAGGTTGTTCTACAAGAAGAATGGCTAATTTTGAAGTTGGAGACTGTTTCCAAGATTTCGTAGGTCCATTAGGACAAGCTTCTGAATTTGTTCATGAAGATATGGATGAATTAAAGAAGAAGAAAATTATTTTTATAGCAGGTGGAGTTGGTTCAGCACCAGTATATCCACAAGCAAAATGGCTTCATGAGCATGGAGTTGAAGCAGATGTTATTATAGGATCAAAATCAAAAGATTATATGATTCTTGAAGATGAAATGAAAGAAGTAGCAAATGTATATCCTGCTACAGATGATGGTTCATATGGTTATAAAGGTTTAGTAACTAATCTATTAAAAGATTTAGTAGAAAATCAAGGTAAAAAATATGATGTAGTTGTAGCTATTGGACCAATGATAATGATGAAATTTGTATGTAAACTTACTGAAGAATTAGGTATAAAAACAATAGTAAGTTTAAATACAATAATGGTTGATGGTACAGGAATGTGTGGAGCATGTAGAGTAACTGTTAATGGTGAAACTAGATTTGCTTGTGTTGATGGTCCAGAATTTGATGGACATGAAGTTGATTTTGGTGAAGCAATGAAGAGACAAGGAATATATAAAGCTGAAGAAGCTAAAAAAATAGCTCAGTACGAAGAAAATTGCAATCTTGGAGGTGACAAGTAATGGATAGAATGAAAAGAACTCCAATAAAAGAACAAGATCCAAAAGTAAGAGCTACAAACTTTGAAGAAGTATGTCTTGGATATACTGAAGAAGAGGCAGTACAAGAAGCTTCAAGATGTTTAAATTGTAAAAAACCTATGTGTAGAACAAAATGTCCAGTTTCGATAGATATACCTACATTTGTAGATCATGTTAAAAATAGAGAATTTGAAAAGGCTGCAAAAGTTATAGCTAAGTACAGTGCACTTCCAGCAGTTTGTGGAAGAGTCTGTCCACAAGAACTTCAATGTGAAGGAAAATGTGTTCTAGGAATAAAGGGAGAACCAGTAGCTGTAGGTAAACTTGAGAGATTTGTAGCAGACTGGGCAAGAGAGCATAATGTTGATTTATCAGCAACAGCTCCAAAGAAAAATAAGAAGGTTGCAGTAATAGGTAGTGGTCCATCAGGATTAACTTGTGCTGGAGATCTTGCAAAAATGGGTTATGATGTAACTATTTTTGAAGCACTTCATGAAGCAGGTGGAGTTTTAGTATATGGAATTCCTGAATTCAGATTACCAAAAGAAAAGGTAGTTAAATCAGAAGTTGAAAATGTAAAAAAATTAGGTGTAAAAATTGAAACAGATGTAATTGTAGGTAGAACAATTACAATAGATCAATTATTTGATGAAGAAAATTTTGAAGCTGTATTTATAGGATCAGGTGCAGGTCTTCCAAGATTTATGGGAATACCTGGAGAAAATCTTAATGGAGTTTTATCAGCTAATGAATTTTTAACAAGAAATAACTTAATGAAAGCATTCAAAGAAGGTTATGATACTCCAATAAAAGTTGGTAAAAAAGTTGCAGTAGTAGGTGGCGGAAATGTTGCTATGGATGCTGCAAGAACAGCTTTAAGACTTGGATCAGAAGTTCATGTAGTTTACAGAAGATCAGAAGCAGAACTTCCAGCAAGAGCTGAAGAAGTTCATCATGCTAAAGAAGAAGGAGTAAATTTCGATTTACTAGCAAATCCAGTTGAAGTACTAGGAGATGAAAATGGCTGGGTTAAAGGTATGAAATGTATAAAAATGGAATTAGGTGAACCAGATGCATCTGGTAGAAGAAGACCAACACCAATTGAAGGTTCTGAATTTATCTTAGATGTAGATACTGTAATAATGTCACTTGGTACAGCACCAAATTCATTAATTCCATCTACAACAAAAGGATTAGATATAAATAAAAGAAGATGTATAGTAGCAGAAGAAGAAACTGGCGCTACTTCTAGAGAAGCAGTATTTGCTGGTGGAGATGCAGTAACTGGTGCAGCAACAGTTATACTTGCTATGGGAGCAGGTAAAAATGCAGCTGCAGCAATAGATAAGTATTTAACAGAAAAAGATAAATAATAAAACTGGAGCGTTATGCTCCAGTTTTATTTTTATGATAACTTTTGAACATTGGCATCTATAACTGCATTAGCAATATTTGATGCATGGTCTGCAATTCTCTCTAGATTACTAATAATATCCAAAAATATCATTCCTGATTCAGCGTTACAACCATTTTCGTTTAATCTCTTAATATGATTTTTTCTACAATATTTTTCCATTTTATCTACTTTTTCTTCCATATCAATTACTTTAAGTGCTAGAGATTTATCACCTGTTTTCATAGCTTCTAATGAGCATTTATATGCATTTAAAGTTTCTGAGTATATTTCCTCTAAATCTTTTTTAGATGATTCAGAAAAAGGTAAATTTTTTTCTAAAGCAGAAATAGCAAGTTCAGCTATGTTATCAGCATGATCTCCCACTCTTTCTATATCATTAATAGTGTTAAATAAACCATCAATAACTTTTCTATTTTCTACAGATATAGATTTATTTGATAGATTGATTAAATATTCCGTTATAGTTTTTTCTAAATTATTAATTTTCTTTTCATATTCAAAAGTTTTATGTGCATTTTTTTTGGATTTATTAAAAAAACCTTCCATAGAGTTTTCAAAAGATTTTTTAGCCATATTTCCCATTCTTAAACATTCTCTAACAGTATTTACAACAGCTATAGATGGAGTTTCAAGTATTCTATTATCAAGATATTTTGAGCTTTGGTCATCTATATTTTCATCATCAGTTTTAGGAATTATAGTTGTGGCTATTTTAACTAATAGCATTGCAAATGGAAATTGAATTATAACATTGGCAATATTGAAAAATGTATGAGCATTTGCTATTTGTCTTGTTACATCTGTTGGATTTAAAGATACAACTAAATGCCTTATAGGGATATTTAAAATAAGGGCAAATAAAAGAGTACCAATAATGTTAAAAGAAAGATGTATTATAGCAGCTCTTTTACCATTTTTGCTTGCACCAATACTAGAAAGTAGAGCAGTAGTACAAGTTCCAATGTTTTCACCATAAAGAATAGGAAGAGCAGATGATAAAGGAATTAGCCCTTCAGAAGCTAAAGCAAGTAGAATACCCATGGAAGCACTACTACTTTGTACTATTACTGTTAATCCAAAACCCATTAGTATTCCTAATATAGGATTGCTTCCAAAACTAACAAGTATATCCTTAAATGCTTGGATTTCTCTTAATGGTTTAACAGCATGTTTCATAAAATCCATACCTATAAATAATATACCAAAACCAATTAAAATTTCTGCAGATTGTTTTGCTTTTTCGTTTTTAGAAAATAAATATATTATCATTCCAATTGCTACAGCGATTGGTGCTATAGATGAGAGTTTAAATGATACAAGTTGAGCAGTAATTGTAGTACCAATATTTGCTCCCATAATAACTCCAACAGCTTGAGCTAATTTCATTATACCTGCGTTAACAAAACCAACAACCATAACAGTAGTTGCACTACTACTTTGAATTATTGCAGTAACTACAGTACCCACCAATACACCCATGAACCTGTTTGTAGTTAAAAGTTCGATTATTCTCTTTAATTTTGTACCAGCTGCTTTTTGAAGACCATTTCCCATTAAGTTCATTCCATATAGAAATAGTCCCAATCCACCTAAAATACCTATTGAAATTTCCAAAGCCATATAAATCCTCCTTAAATATGTTTAATTTAAAATTTTTATTATAAAAACAAAACATAAATAAAATTACAGTACTAAAGTACTTACTAAATACAAGAATAAATTTTACGTAAAGTATGTATTGTAAGTGTTAAGTTAATGTTAAGTTTATATTAAAAATTTCAAGTTCCAATTATGTTAATTTTAAAAAACATTGATATAATTATGTAAAGCTATATTGAATAGTGATTTTTTCTGATTTAAAATTATATTTGTAACATTAATGTGCATATAAATATTTAATTATATACACATTAATAAAATAGAATGTTGTTCAATTATTGTGAGGTGTAATTATGGATTTTAGTTGTGTTGAAGAAATTAATGAAGGAATTATAGTTAAACATGTAAGAAATTTTAATTTGGAACATATATTTGAGTGTGGACAGTGTTTTAGATGGAGTAAACAGCAAAATGGGAATTACATAGGTACAGCTTTTGAAAGGGTAATAGAAGTAGAAAAAAAAGATGAAGACATAATTATATACAATTGTACAGAAGAGGACTTTAGAAATATATGGAGTGAATACTTTGATTTGTATAGAGATTACAAAAGTATTAAAGAATTGCTTAGTAAAGATGATATATTGAAAAAATCAGTAAATTTTGGTGAAGGAATTAGAATTTTAAAACAAGAACCTTTTGAAATAGTAGTATCTTTTATTATATCAGCCAACAATAGAATTCCTATGATAAAAAAAGCAATAAATAATATAAGTAAAAAATATGGGAAAGAGATAAAATACAAAGGAAAGAATTATTATACATTTCCAAATGTTGATGAATTAAGTAAAGCTACATTAGAAGGATTAGAAGAGTGTAGTACTGGATTTAGAGCTAAGTATATAAAGGATACTGTAGAAAAAATTGCTAAAGGTGAATATGATTTAGAGTACATAAAATCTTTAAATGATAATGAATGTCACAAAATTCTTCAAGAATTAAAAGGTATAGGACCTAAGGTGGCAGATTGTATAATGTTATTTTCCATGCAAAAATATTCTGCTTTCCCAGTAGATGTTTGGGTAAAAAGGGCTATGCATTATTTTTATTTAGCTCCAGATGTTTCTTTAAAGAAAATAAGAGATTTCAGTAGACAAAAATTTAGCAATCTTTCAGGTTTTGCCCAACAATACCTTTTTTACTATGCAAGAGAGAATAAAATAAATATATAGAAATTGATGTTGTGATTATAAATTAGAGCTGTTTAGTAAACTAGAATAGCTCTAATTTACCAGTATATAAATTAATTTAAGTTTTTTATATAAAACTGTTACTTTTTTTTTTATTATCTGTTATAATTATAAAAGATATTTTATAATGTCGATTTATATGTATAAGTTAGATAGTTTAAAAATTAACAATCTTTAAGAATAGTAATTATGTACCATGAAAAAAGGGGGAGGAACAATGATAACTTTTGAGACACAACTTAAAAGGTTGAAGTATGAAGCTATAGAAAGAGTTATAAAATTGGCCAAAGAAGGAACTTTAAGCAAAAAAAATATAGAAAAAATACCTTATGAAATAATAAAAGGTAATAAACCATTATATAGATGTTGTGTTCATAAAGAAAGAGCTATTGTATTTGAAAGAGCCAAATTGGCTATGGGATGTTTGCCAAATGGTGAGATGGATGAAGAATTAAAAGAAGCTAATAGTGATGATCAAGTTATGTATGTAATTGAAGCTGCATGTGATAGATGTCCTATAAATAGATTTACAGTAACAGAAGCCTGTAGAGGATGCATACAACACAAATGTATGGAAGTTTGTCCAGCAAATGCAATAACTAGAGTTAATGGAAGAGCATATATAAACCAAGAATTATGTAGAGAATGCGGAATGTGTAAAAAGGTTTGTCCATATAATGCTATTTCTGAAGTTATGAGACCATGTAAAAAATCATGCCCAACTGGTGCATTAGATATTCATCCAGAAGATAGAATAGCTATGATAAATGAGGAAGATTGTATAAATTGTGGAGCCTGTATGGCAGCATGCCCATTTGGAGCTATATCGGATATAAGCTATGTAGTACCTGTAACAAAGGCATTAGTTAGTGACAAAAAGGTTTATGCAGTAGTAGCACCAGCAATAACTGGTCAATTTGGTCCAAAAGTAACAGTTGGACAAATCAAGGATGCATTTAATAAGCTAGGATTTGTTGAAATGTTTGAGGCTGCTTGTGGCGCAGATGCAGTAACTGTTCATGAATCTAATGAATTTGTTGAGAGAATACAAAATGGGGACAAGTATATGGTTAATTCATGTTGTAGTGGATTGGTTAATTATATTGAAAAGAAATTCCCAAGTGAAGTTTCAAAAGTATCAGGAACAGTTTCTCCGATGATTGCTACAGCAAAAATGATAAAAGATATGGATAAAGAAGCAGTTGTGGTATTTATAGGACCATGTACGGCTAAAAAATCAGAGATGAAAAGACCAGATGTAAAAGGTATAGTAGATTATGTTATGACTTTTGAAGAATTTGCTGCACTAATGGGTGCTTTTGATATAGATCCAGAACAATGTGAAGATGTTGCTATAGATGATGCTTCATTGTATGGAAGAAATTTTGCACAATCAGGTGGATTAACATCTGCAATCAAAAATTATGTAGATGAAAAAGGTGTAGATGTAGAATTTAAGCCATTCAAAGCAAGTGGAGGAGCAGAAATTAAAAAAGCTATGATGCTTGCTAAAGTAGGAAGACTTCCAGGAAACTTTATAGAAGGAATGATGTGTGAAGGTGGATGTATAGGTGGAGCAGCAACAATGGTATCTCAACAAAAAACAAAAGTTCAATTAAATAAATTTAGTAAAGCTTCATCTAAACAAACAGTTTTATCTAATGACAATTTAGAAAAATTTAAAGAAATTGATTTAGAAAGAGAAGAAAATTAAATTTTTGAAAAAATATTTATAATTTAACAGTACTGCTATTTTAGTAGTACTGTTTTTTGTTATAATTATAATATTAATTGAATTTGTATAGTATTAGTGAAAAATAGAAAACTTATATAATATAGAAAACTTACTTTTGCACAATAAAAATATAAAATTTAAAATAGGTGAAATTATGATTAAAAATGTTATATTAAAATTTATAGAATTTTTGAAATCAGGTTTTAAAAAAGTATTACAATACAAAAAATGTACTATTTTTGCTATTTTCATCTTTGTTTTTATTCTTATTAGCTATAAATATTATCAATATTCTTATATAGTAAAAGATCCGTCAGAATTAAAGAGAGTTATACTTACATATGGAAACTATAGCATTTTAGCTTTTTTAATTATGCAAGTTATACAGGTAGTTGTATTTTTTATTCCAGGTGAAATAATTCAAATAGCAGGTGGATATATTTTTGGAACTTTTTTAGGAGGAATAATATCTACTATAGGAATATCTATAGGTAGTTTACTTGTATACTATATTTCTAGATACTTGGGTCGTGATTTTGTTAAAAGTATGATATCAAAAAATAAATTTAAATTTTTTCAAAAAATATTAAAAGCTAGTGCTCAGGTTCATATGATTTTTTTGCTATATTTAGTACCAGGAATACCAAAAGATGCATTGGCATATATATGTGGAGTATCTGATGTTCCAGTTAAGAAATTTATAATTTTTTCTACTTTAGGAAGACTTCCTGGAATATTCATTTCAACTTATTTTGGTAATCAAATGGAGATAGGCCAAATGAGTACATTAATAGTTATAGCTGTTGTTATGGTTATGTTATTTTTAATTGGTACATTAAAGGGAGAAAAAATATTGAAGAAAATAACTAAGAAACGTCACTAGAGATTTTTTTGTGAATTATCATAAGTACAATACAATTTAAAATAATTAAAAAAAGAATAAAAAAAGCGCAAATACAAAAAAATTCTTGTGGCAAAATATTTATTATCGGGTCAGTTTTTTCGTTAAATATCCAATAATCATTGTTGAAAAATATATTATGAAAAAAAGTAAAACTTTTGTCGAAATTTAATAAAAATGAACCAAATAGTAAAAAACAAAATAATATAAGGGAACGATAAGTTAATTTTAAAAATAAAAAATTGGTATGTTTTTTTAAAAAAATATTTAATAAAATTAGAATAAAAAGGGTTATATACAATATTTTTTTTGATGTGATAATAAGAGCTTTTACTTCCTCAAAGTGTAATTTACCAACATAAGAATAGGGAAGTGTAGGTAAGTTAAAATTTATATTTCTATTTGATGTTAGATAATTAATAGTATAATCATAGTTTAATTTGATTTCATGTTTGTTTATATTTGAAAATTGTTCTATATTAAAGTGATCAATACTATAATAATATAGTTGTTTAAAGTTAATAGTTATATATATAGATGATAATATTATAAATAAGCTTAGTAATATAGTTTGAATTAAATTTAAAACGATATTAGTAAATTTATTCAAAGTACAATCCTCCTATGTTAAAGTGAAAAGATATATAGGTATTATAAAACATGTGTATAAAAAATATACTTAAATACTATTTATATAAATGATAAGACAAAATTAATGTGAAAACAAGGAAATGATAGTAATAATATAAAAAAATAATATAATTGAGTATAAATTTTAAAAATAATCTAAAATGTTAAAATACTAGGAAAAATCACATTTGCTAATATAAAGTGTATTAACTATCATAATAATTGTATTAGCACTCAAGAAAGATGAGTGCTAACAGGTGAAAAATATTTTTAAATAATTGAGGAGGGGTTTAAAATGAAAATTAGACCACTTGGAGACAGAGTTGTTATTAAAAGATTAGAAGCAGAAGAAACTACAAAAAGTGGAATTGTTTTACCAGGTTCAGCAAAAGAAAAACCACAAATGGCAGAAGTTGTTGCAGTAGGGCCAGGAGTAGATAGAGATGGAAAGAAAATAGAAATGGAAGTTAAAGTAGGAGATAAAGTAATCTTCTCTAAATATTCAGGAAATGAAGTTAAATTCGAAGGTGAAGAATATACAATACTCAAGCAAGAGGATATTTTAGCTGTTGTAGAATAGTAAAGGTTTAGTTAGTTAAGTTTAAACTACATAAATAGGAGGGAATTATAATGGCAAAGAGTATTACATTTGGTGAAGAAGCAAGAAGATCAATGCAAGCTGGTGTAGATAAATTAGCTGATACTGTAAAAGTTACATTAGGACCAAAAGGAAGAAATGTTATATTAGATAAAAAATTTGGGTCACCATTAATAACAAATGATGGTGTTACTATAGCTAGAGAAATAGAGCTTCAAGACGCATATGAAAATATGGGTGCTCAACTTGTTAAAGAAGTTGCTACAAGAACTAATGATGTTGCAGGTGACGGAACCACTACAGCTACATTACTTGCACAAGCAATAATAAGAGAAGGATTAAAAAATGTAACTGCAGGTGCTAATCCAATTCTTATAAGAAATGGTATTAGAAAAGCTGTAGCAAAAGTTGTAGATGAAATTAAAAAAATATCTCAACCAGTTAATGGTAAAGGTGATATAGCAAGAGTTGCTGCTATTTCAGCTTCTGATGAAGAAATAGGAACATTAATAGCAGATGCTATGGAAAAAGTAGGTAATGAAGGTGTTATAACAATAGAAGAGTCAAAAACAATGCTTACTGAATTAGATGTAGTTGAAGGTATGCAATTTGATAGAGGATACTTAAGCCCATATATGGTAACAGATACAGAAAAAATGGAAGCTGTATTAGATGATGCATATTTGTTAATAACAGATAAAAAGATATCAAATATTCAAGAAATACTTCCAATACTTGAACAAATAGTTCAACAAGGAAAGAAACTATTAATAATAGCTGAAGATGTTGAAGGTGAAGCTTTAGCAACATTAGTTGTTAATAAATTAAGAGGAACATTTACTTGTGTTGCAGTTAAAGCACCAGGATTTGGTGATAGAAGAAAAGAAATGCTTCAAGATATAGCAATATTAACTGGTGGTACAGTAATCTCAGAAGAATTAGGAAGAGATTTAAAAGATGTTAGCCTTGATATGCTTGGAAGAGCTGAAAGTGTTAAAGTTTCTAAAGAAAATACTACAGTAGTAAATGGAAAAGGCGATAAAGAAGCTATTCATGATAGAGTAGCTCAAATAAGAAGACAAATAGAAGAAACTACTTCAGATTTTGATAGAGAAAAGTTACAAGAAAGATTAGCAAAACTTGCTGGAGGAGTTGCATTAATTAAAGTTGGTGCAGCTACTGAAACTGAATTAAAAGAAAGAAAATTAAGAATAGAAGATGCTCTTGCAGCTACAAAAGCAGCTGTTGAAGAAGGTATAGTTCCAGGTGGCGGAACAGCATATGTTAGTATAATACCAGAAATAGATAAAGTAACTTCTGATGAAGTAGATGCTCAAATAGGAATAAATATCATAAGAAGAGCTCTTGAAGAACCAGTAAGACAAATAGCTAAAAATGCAGGTCTTGAAGGTTCAGTAATAATAGAAAAAGTTAAAGAGAGTGGAGCTACTGTTGGTTTTGATGCTTTACGTGGAGAATATGTTGATATGATAAAAGCTGGTATAGTTGATCCAACTAAAGTTACAAGATCAGCATTACAAAATGCAGCATCAGTTGCATCTACTTTCTTAACAACAGAAGCAGCAGTTGCTGATATTCCAGAAAAGAATGATGCTCCAGCTATGCCAGGTGCACCAGGAATGGGAATGGAAGGAATGTATTAATAGGTTAGAAAACTTATTATAATTTATTATAACCCTATGACGTAATGTCATGGGGTTTTTTATGTTCTTATGGGATACGTTTTACAAATGGTTATTATTGTTTTGGTAATGAAATTTTGATGAAATAGTGTATAATTTAAGTTTTCAATCGTAATATATTCTTGTAATAACTTAAAAAAATGTATAAAATATTTACTAAGTATATTAAACAAGGAGTGATAATAATGTATTCACATGAAATAGACTATAAGATTTATGGAGATGATATGCAGTTTGTAGAAATTGAGCTTGATCCTAAAGAAACTGTAATTGCTGAAGCTGGGGCTATGATGATGATGGACTCTGGCATACAAATGGAAACTATATTTGGAGATGGCTCACGTAGTTCAGGTGGAGGATTCATGGATAAACTTTTCGGAGCTGGTAAAAGAGTACTTACAGGAGAAAGTTTATTTATGACGGCTTTTACAAATTTATCTCATGGAAAGATCCATGTAGCTTTTGCATCACCTTATCCAGGAAAAATTATTCCTATGGATTTAATGCAATTAGGAGGAAAGTTAATCTGTCAAAAAGACGCTTTTTTATGCGCTGCAAAAGGGGTATCTGTAGGTATAGATTTTAAGAAAAAATTAGGAGTAGGATTTTTTGGAGGAGAAGGCTTTATTCTTGAAAAGCTTGAAGGTGATGGTTTAGCATTTGTTCATGCATGTGGTACTATAGTAAAAAAAGATCTTATGCCAGGTGAGGTTTTAAAAATAGATACAGGATGCCTTGTGGCTATGACAAAAGACATACATTATGATATTGAGTTTGTTGGAGGAATTAAAAATACACTGTTTGGAGGAGAAGGAGTTTTCTTTGCAACAGTATCAGGACCAGGAAGTGTATGGGTTCAAAGTCTTCCATTTAGTAGATTGGCAGAGCGTGTTATATCTTCTGCACCTAATATGGGGGGAAGTAGAAAAGGAGAAGGAAGCATATTAGGGATGTTAGGAGACATAATGGATGGAGATAACTAAAAGATTAATATATCGAAATTAATCGAAAAATATTGAAAATTGTCATAATAGATGATAATATATATAGTATAAACAACTAAATATACAATCAAAGGGACATGAAGAAATACGTACTTAATTTGGGCATCTTGTATGTATGGAGTTAGTGATGCAACCGACCCGATATTCATTAATCATAATTTTTATAATTAATGAATATCGGGTCTTTATTTATATTATAAAGAATTGTATTAAAAAATTTATGTTAAAACTAAGTAATATTGATGTTTTTAGGAAACAATAAAATTAATAAATAGAATTTCACAATTAAATATATTTTTAAAATATATTTAAAATACAAAAATGATAAGAAAGGGTGTATTTTATGAAAAGAATAAAAAAAGGTTTTACTTTAGTTGAATTATTAGTTGTCATTGCAATTATAGCTATTCTTGCAGCCGTTATAGCACCAAATGCTTTTAAAGCCATTGAAAAAAGTAAAGTTTCAGCTGCTGAAACAGATTATAAGGCTATAAAAACAGCATCTTTGAGTTATTATTCAGATACTGGTAAATGGCCAGCAAATGCAACTGCTTCCAGTGGATTTGTAACTAAACCTACAAATGCTCCAACTGGTTGGAATGGACCATATATGGAAAAATGGCCAACAAGAAACCCTTGGGGTGGAAGTTACACATTTGTAGTTGGTGCAGATGCAACTACTAATTTAGGACTTACTACAAATACTAAGGCAGTAAAACTAACTAGTTTAAATACACAGGCAGTAGATAGACTTGAAGCAGATTTAGATGGAACAGCAGATGCAGATGCTGGTGTTGTAAGATATAGTACAGATAAGACTACAGTATATTTAATAATATCTGAACAATAAGATATTGTAACATTAGCGCATTAAGTTTTGGTTAAATTTAATGCGCTTAATATTCTTAAAAATTATGTGTTAGGAGGGGATGTTTTGAAAAACAAGAAAGAGGGGTTTACATTAATTGAAGTTGTAATAGCTGTGATGCTAATTGCAGGGACAGTTACCTTGTTTTCTAAAATTTCTTTTACTACCATTAAAGCAAGTAACACTAATAAACAAAGATTAGAAGCATTAATAATAGCACAAAATTATATTGAAAATATTAGGTTTAATAGAGATAAAAAAATAATCAAAGATTTGAGTTCATTAAAGGAATTTTTAGAAGACACAGGGTTTGAAACTTCTAACATTAAAGTTATAAAGAGTGAAAAAAAAGATGGTATATCATATAACGTTTCTATAGAGAGCAGTGAATCAGAAGAAGGGTTAATAGAGATAATTGTTGGGGTTAAACCTCAAGATAGTAATGATATAAAAATTGGAACTAAATTATTTGTGCAGAAATAATTTATTATGTTGGTGAAAATATGAAAAATGAAAAAAATCTAAATAAAAAAGGATCAGCACTTCCTATTGCTATTATTGTAGGTATACTTATCATATCCATGAGTGCTATTTTGATAAGTACTATAACAAATGAAGTTTACATTCGTAAAGGAACTGAAGAAAGAGTTAAAGCTAAATATATTGCAGAAGCAGGCATTGAAAATGGTATTTATTTATATAATCTTA